>DATELB010000119.1:0-5917 GCA_035277085.1 Nitrospira sp.
CCCGTGTGCATGACGTTGCATCAACTTGCCAAGCGGATTTTGCCCTTGGTAGCGTGGCGACACCGGCAACGAGGAGGCGGGTAGTCCAATGAGCATTGATGAATCCTATTTGCGGTTTTGCGGAAAACAGTTTCACGAGGAGGATTTTGTCCAAGCCGAGGCGATCGTTGCGGTCGATCACGTTACCGGCGACACCACGATTTACTACGGGCGCGAGGCATTGATTGTTCTCAACTAGGAAGAGCCACACGCGAGGCTGAATGCGTTACACATCCCCATCAATTTCGGCAGTGACAGTGACGAGCCAGAACGACTGGCCGCGGCGTGCATAGTCATTAAGGGCAGTGTGATGCACCCTCGACAAAGGACGACGTTGACGACGACGAGGACGGCGCACCGTGAGCACCCCCGAGCGAATTGGCCAGACGCGCGCAACGGCTGGCCCGCAAACAACACTTTTTGACCCTGCAAGCCGCGATCAAAGCGCACCCCCTGACCGCCACCAACCAGGTGCGATTGCTCGTACGGATCATGCTCGCGAGAGTAGGACAAAGACTACTCACAAAGATCCGTTCGATAAATACACGCATTACCGGTTCAAGCAGATTCGTGCCATTCGGCCCTTGACCGTAGGAAAAAATTCTGGCAGTTATTCCCGCCGGTTGTAGGTAGCTCACGACGACTCTACATTGTTGCTGAAAGGAGATCGGAATGAAGAAGAGCCGGATGATGCCAGCTTTCCTGGTTTTGCTGGTCATCTTTAGTGGTGTGATCGGCTGTGAGGCAACCTATCATAGTGGTTTTGCGGCTCAAGCGATGAAACCGTCAGACCTCGCGCAGGTGAAATATCGGATGTTGAAACCAGGAGCGATGGGAGAGAGTACCGGATTTAAGTTTCTTTGGATTCCCTTTTCCAGTCCGACCGAGTCTGAGGCCAAACGCGATATGTTAGATCGACTCAGAAAGGAAGGAGTTGAGACGACGGGGAAAAACATCGGGTTTTCAAATGCCACGGCCGACAAAGGAGGCTTTGGCATCATTGGTATTATCGGCGCTCCAACGATCACCCTCACAGCGGATGTGGTCGAAATTCTAGGGTCACAACCACCAAAAGAAAATGGATCAACATCCGGTCAGCCTACAGGCACCGGAACACCATAGGGGAGCCGCAAAAAAAGAGGTTTCTGAGGAATTAATCGAGGGCGCGACGTTTATCGCGGGTGACATTACCGCCGCGGAAGCGAACACGCTTACGAAGTTAGTGGGGCCAAGAAAATGGCGGTAGATACTTCCCGGGGGGCACCGGAAATTCTCCGGCCACGGACGGAGTTTTCCGTCAGCGTGGCGGCGGCGGGTCTTTGCGCAGGGGTGGCGTCGTCAGAGGTCGCCATTTAGCCATTCCAGGGCTTCATTCATCTCTTCAAACGTTTTTACATCCATCCCTGCATTGAGCGCGAGGATTTCACCGAATCGCTCCGGGTCGCGCAACGGCTCATGGATGACGTACGCAAACTTTAATCTCAGGTTGTGCCGGAACAATACATCCAATGCGGCATAAGCGGTGAATGTGCTGTATAAAAACCGTTCGAAGCCGGTAGGGTTTCCAGTCATCTCTCGTCCGTCGATGAGCACTTTGGTTGCACCGCTGGCTACGGCGTCATCGAGTAGCTCAATAAACTGATGTTCCGCGAGGCCTAGTTCGAATTCTCCACTGAGCACAGCGGTGAAAACCGCTTGGTCGACTCCAGCGCTCTTTAAATACATTGCCGCCCTACTATTCCCGTTTTGCTCGACAAGAAATGCAGGGTGAACGCTACTGAAATTTAGACGTACTCGCTACTGACAAAAGTAACAGCGGAATTGTACGGCAGCGTATAACACTAGCGTCGTGGCGGGGTCTCACCGGCGAGGCAGCGGAGCGGAACGACCGTTCAGGGGGTCTCTATTTAACCATTCTAATGCTGCGTTCTGATCTTCAAACGTCTTTACATCCATCCCTCTATTGACCGCGACAGTTTCACCGAATCGCTCAGGGTCACGCAACGGCTCATGGATGACGTAGGCAAACTTCAACCAGACGTTGTGCTGTGTCATTACATCCAATGTAGCCCAGGCCGCGAATGAGCCATATAAAAACCGTTCAAAGTCGGTAGGGTTGCCAGACATCTGTCGTCCGTCGAGGAGTACTTTGGTTACACTGTGGTGCACGGCTTCATCAAGTAGTTCAATAAACTGCTGTTGCGCGAGGTCTAATTCGAATGGTCCAACGCACATAGCGTTGAAAACATCTTGCTCGATTTCGACGCGCTTGATGTTCATCGTCGCCCCTGCTGTTTGCGATCGGGCCGACCAGTAAGCGGGCTCCACCTTACTAAGAAGTACTCGGTGCCGAAACTGGCAAAACTGACAGTGTATTGTAGGACGGCAGCGGACGTCAGCGTGGCGGTGGGTGCTGGGGGTCTTTCCGGCGGGGTTGCCAGGATGTGACTAACCCTCTAGGCATTCAACCATTCTACTGCTTCCTTCCTACCTTCAAACGTTTTCACATCCATCCCTCTATTGCTCGCGACGGTTTCACCGAATCGCTCCCGGTCACGCAATGGCTCATGGATGATGTAAGCAAACTTCAACTTCACGTTATGCGTATGTAAGACTTCCAATGTGGCACAAGCGGCAAATGTTCCATATAAAAACCGTTGGAAAGCAGTAGGGTCTCCAGTGATCTGTCGTCCGTCGATGAGCACTCTCGTTGCACTGTTGTGCAGTGCTTCATCAAGTATTTCAAGAAACTGCTGTTGCGCGAGAGTTAATTCGAATGGTCCGACGATCACGGCGTTGAAGATACCTTGCTCGACTTGGGCACGCTTAATATACATCGTCTCCGTGCTCCTTCCTTCTTGTTCACCGGAAAGCGGGGCGAACCTTACTAAAATTCACTTGCAGCCGATACTGGCAAAATTAACAGTGCAAGTGTAAAGGCGGTGCATCGTCAAAATCGAGGCGGCGGCGGCGCTTAGTGCCGTGACGGCGGGCCCGGCCGCACCGTGTCGATCGCAACGCCAGCGCGTGATCGAACGGCCTCATACAAGGCAAACGCACGGCGGAGGGCGGGCCGGTCGGCTGTCTTGGGGAAGAGGATTCGATCTCGCAGGCAATATCGGAAGATGGACGAGATGTCTGTTAACCGAGTTGCGAGTCGTGGGCACGGAAGCTTTGCTGCGCGGGTGGTGGGTGCAGGGCGCTCAAGAAGAGATCAGTTTCGAGGATCCGACAGGTCTGATGGTTGGAGTTTTTCGGGAATTGTGGTCTTCCGCTCAGCGGATCAAAGCTCCGGTATTAGCCAGGCGCACGAATCTTCCTCTTGAAATCCCCTGATATTGCGTGAATTGACCTCCTACATACACATCTCCGCTTCCGTCTCCAACCGGCACGACTTTGAAAACGGTATCGTTGAAGCCTGCGCCAGTTGCGAAGGAGAAATCTCTCGTTCCGTTTTGATTGAGCCGCACCAGGTCGCTGACCTCCGTCCCATTGTAGTTCGTGAATGCACCTCCTGCGTACAGTTTCCCCGTTCCATCCCCTGCGGGTGCCACAGTGAATACCGACTTGTCGAAACCTGTTCCTGTTACAAAGGTGAGGTCCAGCAGCGCACCGCTGTTGAGCCGCGCGATGCCAACCGCTCGGATGCCTTTGTAGTTTGTGAACTCACCTCCGGCATACAGGTTTCCGCTGCGGTCATCGGCAAGCGCCATATTGTGGACGATATTGTCGAATCCTGTGGTCGTCGGAAAATTAGAATTTACGCTCCCATCCGAGGTGAGCCGCACAATCCTCATCGCCTGTATGCCCTTATACAGGGTGAAGGCGCCGCCCACGTATACATCACCCGTGCCATCACCGACTGGGACGATGGTGAACACCGTACCATCGAAACCGGTCCCGGTTACAAAAGTCTGATCCGTGGTTCCATCCGCATTTAATCGCACCAGTCTATTGACCGACCTTCCGTTGTAGGTGCTAAAAGCGCCGCCGACGTACAGAGACCCCGTCCCGTCGCCCGCCGGAGCAATCACATGTACCGTGTTGTCGAATCCCGTCCCTGTCGTAAACGTCGAATCCAAGGTCCCATTCGCATTCAGGCGCACAATATGAGGCCTTAGCACTCCATTGTAGGTGGTGAAGTCGCCTCCGACGTAGACGTTCGCGCTCTGAGCAGCAGCTGGGACAATCCAGCGCACAGTCGTATCGAAGCCCGAGGCGACCACAAACGCCTGGTCGATTGTTCCATCGGCATTGAGACGAACGATGCGATTCGCCTGTGCACCGTTATAGGTAGTGAATTCACCGCCCACATATACATCCTTGCTTCCATCAGCGGAGAGCGAAATGCTCAACACGGTACCGTTAAACGAAGTGATTCCGTTGGAGGTTGTGTTGTTCGTATTGTTGTCACTCCCACAACCGATGGCGAACAGGACCACAGCGGTGACCAGGCCTACTTTGTAGATGCGTGAAATGCTTCGAATCTGTAGTTGACAACGCAAGAGGCACGCCCTCCCAATTTATCGAACAGACGCGATTCGAGCCGGTAGCCTCTCGGAGTCTATGTAAGCCCCTGCCTAGCGGTCTATCCCTCGGACAGGGGATATCAAGACCCAAACGCCAGCTCGGATCGCTGACAGCCAGGCGCGCGAAGGACGAGCTGTAGCCATCCGGCTGAACTGTCTCAGGCGTTAGGAACAGGGGATCCCTTTGGGGCGCTTATTCGGCAGGGCGGAGAAGTGCTACAAGATTGCCGGAGATACGCAGACTGGCATGTTCTCAAGCGCGTTCATATCTGAACGCTCCCATGTCTTTGGTCTGGGTTTACCCTGCAATCAATGCCTTATCGATTAACTCTTGAAAGGCAGAGATTGATTGCAAGCCGACGAGCGGCCGACCGTTGATGAAAAATGTCGGTGTGCTTGTGACGCCTAGGAGTAATCCATCCTCAAGATCTTTACCGACCTCCCTGCGGAAACGCCCCGAATTTACGCAACCCCGAAAGGCTTCCACATCCAGCCGGGATTCAGCCGCGAGTCCCACAAAGTCCCAGGGGCGGTCCGGCGCTTGGCGATTGAACAGCAGGTCGTGGTACTCCCAAAATTTCCCTTGTTCATGTGCGCACTCCGAGGCTTCAGCGGCTGCAAATGCATTCGGATGGTTTTGTCCGGGAAAGTCTCGATAGATCAAACGAATCTTGTCGCCGTATTTTTGTCGTAGCGCCTGCAATAGCGCGACGCTCTTTTGACAAAAGGGACATTGAAAATCTGAAAATTCGATGATCGTGACGGGGGCGTTGTCCGGACCAAGCCGAGGATCGTCGTCAGGATTTACCGGAACGATGGGCGGTTCCAGCGGCGGCAGCATGATCTGGATGTCGGCCTTACGTCGAAGCGATACAATGAGCGCTTGCCGAAGCCTTGCCTGTTCTTGCCCATCTACCGCCGCCTGGTTGGCAGGGCCGTTTATACGCCTGACCGGACCTGGAATATTGGCCATTCGAGCGATGGATTCCGATTGTGAGGCCTGATCAAGAAGTTCGTGCACTGTCAGACCTTTACGGGAGGCCTCCGTTTCGATGAGTTCCTCATCGATCCGTCTCTGAAGTGCCTGCAGAAGCAGTTGACGGCGTTGCGTCTCCAGAAGGTAGAGAGGAAGTGAAACGGCGCTTTCGACTTGACGCAGGGTGATTGAACGGCTGCCAACGGTTGCAACGACACGATCATCGAGACGGCTTTCGACAGCGAGTGGCTTGAACCGCCCGCGATCAAGAACCACCGCAATAAGGACTGCAGTGAGTCCAGCAGCCAGTAAAAGAGGGACAAAAATTGTCGGCTTACCCATAGATGCCATCACATGAGCATTATGTGGACCA
>DATELB010000120.1:0-5347 GCA_035277085.1 Nitrospira sp.
GTCTTGACGACGACATGTTTGTCGATGGTCTGTCCGGCCTTGACGACGTGCACATCGTCATTCTTCGTCAGCACGGCCATCTCCTGCTTTTTTTGCCATTCATCGCCGGTCCGGACGAACCCCAAGTAGTGAAACTGCGACAAGTCGGTTGCGACGGCCTGTTGTTGCAGGGCGACATCGGGGAGTTCCGCGGGCGCAGAGGCATTAATCGTGACGGGTGACGGCAGCGCAAAGATGTTCCGGGGTGTCGCGAAGACCATCTCCCGCTGGATCCGGGCGGCCGCAAGGAGATCCAGGTGCACCAGGAGATGATCGGCGCTTGCGTGAGCATGCGGGGCGGCTGGACCGGAGGCATTCGCCAAGGGAACACGTACAGGCCCTTCCCAGGTCATCCATTGCCAGAGCGCCAACGCCGCCCATAAGAAGCCGAGCGCGACGAGGATGAGAAGCTTTTTTCGTCGGTCATCCATGTGAAACATCGGCTATTGCACGGCCGGTTTCGGTTCGCCACGCAAGTAGGTCACGATCTTGATGTTGAACGTGAGATGATCGTGCTGGGCCGCGGACGGCACGAGATCGACGTCTTCGATGTAGACCAGTTCGTCGGCCGTTTCGATGTCGTACAGGAACCGGCGGAGATCTTCGTAGCGGCCGCTCATCGTGCCCTGCAGCACGCCCTTACTGGTATTGGCAACGGGCGTCGATTCGGTCTTATAGGAGAGCGCGGGCAGGGTGACATGATTTTGCTTGGCCTCTTCCGTGATGCCCAGTGCCAGAGGGGCAAAATCGCGCTCTTCGGGGAGCGCCGCCCACACCTGCGCCAAATCCTGTTTCGCGCGCCTCGCCGCCTGGTGCTGCTGATGCTGTTTACGCGCCTGCGCCCATTGTGCGGATAATTGCGCGCGGCGTTGTTCGGCCGACTGCCCCCCCAGCGAATTAACCGTCCACAGCACCGCCAGCAAGAGACACACGACGCCTGCCGGACGAATCAGAATCCCGTAAGGCTTCCGCAAGTGCTCGAGCAGAAGTCTCTTCATGTGCGGTCGCGCTCCTGCGGCCGATACTTGAGTTTCAGGTCGAATTCGACGAGACCGTCGCTCCCGAGATGATGCTGACCGAGCACCGGATCGTGAAACACCGGGTGTGACTGGAGTTTGAGCGTGAGCGCGGTCACGTCTTCCACTGTGACGGCGGCGCCGGTCATGTGAATGACGGCGCTCCCCGGGTCCAGGCGCACGCCTTTGATCGAGACCCGCGGAGGAATCGCCTCTTCGAGACCCGACAGAAAATGCGTCCAGGAAAAATTCCGTTTCGCGAGCAATTGGTTGGCGAGCGCAACCTCCGCCGGCAAGCGCTGTAAGGCCGCCTCGGAAAGATCAAGGCCCGCGGCCTGAGCCTCCTTGAGCAATCGCTGGTCCTGTTCACGCGCATCCTCGAGCCGCGCTTGAAGCTCTTGCAGGTTTTGGAACGCGAGCCACGTCTGAACCACGTTCCACGACACTAGCAGCCCCAGTCCAAGGGCAACGGCCTGAAGGACTACCCGCGCGGGCGCCACATAGCGGCGCGAACGGCTTCCCAATTCAATGTGAAAGTACGTGGTCCCGCCGGTCTGCCACCGGAAGCTGCCGATCCGGTCTGCGATGCGCGTCATGAAGGATGTCTTCTTCCGCATCGTTACATTAGCCCGGCCAGGGCGGGAAGCACGGCCAATGACCTATTGCCGCCCTCATGCGCCCATCCAACGCTGTCGACATGCTCCCAGAGTAACTGGTCGGTGGCGACGCCGAGTGCATGCCCCAATTGATCTTCCAAGCCAGGCAGGTCGCTTTCCGTCATCAGCACCAGCTGAGCGAGCCGCAGGCCGGGAACATGCTCCTGACAGGCCAGAATGGAAAGCTCCGTCTCGCGCAGAATTTTTCCAAGGCTTTCCTGACTCCCTAAATCATCTGCGGAAGCCAGGTCGCCGCCCAGGAGTTTCGTCCGGACGAAGACCGGACGCGCATCATGGATGATGAGGCAGGTCAGTCCGCCGTCCGACACCGTGATCCAGGCCAAGTCACGGTTGAGGCATCGGGTGCCTCCCGCAGCTTTCAACCAGAGATCGAAGAGCCGAAAACTCGCTACCGTCACTTCCTGTGGAAGCAGTCCCGCCGACTCGCACGCGGCTTCGTACTCGGCCAAGATCGATTCCTGGACCGCGATCACCAACACTGTGTGAGCGTCGTGATGGGGATGACGAGGAGGAAAAATTTGCCAGTGGAGCTTGGCTCCGGTCAACGGCAGGCGCTGCTCCTGTCCGAGCCGCCACCTGATAAGGGCTTCCTGCTCTTCGCGTCGGGCCGGCACCTGTTCCAGCCGAAGCACCGTGGAACGCACTGCGAGGTCCGGTAAGACTAAGGTCACTCGTCGGGGGAGCTCCGATAACCACGTACGACCCAGCAGCCGCAGCTCTTTCGGAGGTCCCGCGAGCGCCCGCAGACGCTCTTCCAAGGCTGTAGGATCGATCACGTTGCCGTCGATGGGCGAGACCTTGATCACCCCTTGGGGGATGGGCGACAGCACGCAGCGGTATCGGTGCCGCCCTCGCCATGTCCTCGAGGTTTCCCCCCATGCCAGCGCACGGCTGCCGATCTTCAAGCACTGCGTTGGACGGCCGCTACTCAAGGTCCACATGCTACGCTTCCTCGCTGAACGTCACGCGGTTGATCTCGCGAAGCGTCGTTCCGCCGTCAAGGACTTTTCGCAGCGCCGACTGCCGAAGGGTGATCATGCCTCCCGTCACGGCGCGATACCGAATTTCGGAGAGCGGCCGCTCGGACAGGATCATTTCCTTGATCTCGTCGGTCAGATCGAGGAACTCCGTAATGCATTTGCGGCCGCGGTAGCCCGTACCATGGCACTCATGGCAGCCCTTGCCTTGATGAAACGGCACATCCTTGTATTCCTCGAAGTCGAGGCCCGATTCTTCGGCCAGGGCCTTGTCGAGCGGAACAGAGACTCGGCATGACTGGCATAGCATCCGGATCAACCGTTGGGCGAGCACGCAGTTCAAGGCCGCTAGAAAGTTGTAGGAATCGATGCCCATGGAGGCAAACCGTCCGATGACATCGAAAACGTTGTTGGCATGGACGGTCGTGAGCACCAGGTGACCGGTCAACGCGGACTGGATTGCGATTTGAGCGGTTTCCGAGTCGCGGATCTCGCCTACCATGATCTTGTCGGGGTCGTGACGAAGGATGGACCGCAAGCCGCGCGCGAAGGTGAGGCCTTTTTTCTCGTTGACCGGAATTTGCACGACTCCAGGCAGCTGATATTCGACGGGATCCTCGATCGTGATGAGCTTATCTTCTTTAATATTCATCTCGGTGATGGCGGCATACAACGTCGTGGTCTTGCCGCTGCCCGTCGGGCCCGTCACAAGCACCATCCCGTAGGGTCTCGTGATCGCGCGCCGGAACCGCTTGAGATCCTCTTCATTGAATCCCAGACGATCAAGACGCAGGCTCGACACGCCGGTCGTCATCGCTTCCCGGTCCAAAATACGAATGACGACCGATTCTCCGAAGACGCTCGGCAGGATCGACACGCGGAAATCGACCGTTTTCCGCTCCAAACGCATCCGGAAGCTTCCATCCTGTGGAACCCGCCGCTCTGCAATGTCGAGATCGGACATCACTTTCAAACGGGACACAAGCGCAGCGTGTAGTCGAATATCGAGCGGCTCCATCGCGGGCACCAGAATACCGTCGACCCGAAATTTGACACGGGTGGAGCGATCAGCCGCTTCGATGTGAATGTCGCTCGCACGCCGCTGCATGGCGCTCAGCAGAATGGAATCGAGCAGCTTGACCGCGGGACTTTGGTCCTCGCCGGCATGGTCGAGCGTAAGAATTTCCTCGCCGCGCTCGTCCTCCTTGACCAAGACGGACCGGTATTCGGCCTCGAGTTCGCGCAGGGCCTGACTCGAGCCCTCGCTTCGCTCAAGTGCGGTCAAGATTGCCGACTTGGGACTGACGACGAGGTCCAGCGCCCGGCCCAGCAGCAATTCCAGCTCATCGAGGCCAAGTAAGTCTTGCGGATCGGGAACCGCGACTGTGAGACGACCTTCCACTTCCGCAATCGGAACGAACGGGTGCCGCTGCATTAGCTTGACCGACATGCGCTCGTAAAACGAAGGTTCTACTCGAAAATCGGTCAATGGATCGAAAGGCAGGGCGAATTGAATGGCCAGCGCCCGGGCCAGCTGCTCTTCCGACAAGGCGCCTTCGCCCAGCAAAGTGGCCCCCAAATCGGCCGATACGCCGCCCAGGCGGCCCAACGTTTGCTCGACGGTCGACTTGCCGACGATCCCCTGCCCGACGAGTACGTCGGCCAGCGTGGGTCGTGTCATGCTGCGAGAAGCCACGTCGCGAGTTCCTTTTGACCGCTGCAAGCGGCCGCCATAGAATCCAGGTCAGACATTGCCCGCCATCTGAAAGACCGGCAGATACATGACGACAACGATACCCCCGACCAGAATGCCCATGATTAATAGGAGCGCCGGCTCGATCCAGGTTGTCAGTTGGGTGAGCCGCAGATCGAGGTCGGCTTCATAAAATTCGGCCACATCCTGCAACATCGATTCCAGCGATCCTGTTTCCTCGCCGACCGACAACATCTCAACGGCGAGCTTTGGGAACACTTTCGGACGATCCAGCGCCGAGGCGAGCGTCGTCCCCTCACGGATTTCTCCGACCGCCTCCGTCAATCCAGCCGCAATGTACCGGTTTGAGACGGCGCTTTTTGTAATGTTCAGCGCCTCGACCAGAGGGGTCCCGCCGGCCAAGATGGTTCCCAGCGTACGCGCCAATTGAATCGTGTGATGCTTGATGAAGACCGTCCCCAGTAACGGCGCCCGCAACAGAAGACGGTCGACCGTGAGACGGCCGTGCGGCGTTGCATAGTAGGCCCGTGCCGCCAGTAGAACGCCGGTCAACAGGACGAGCGACGGCACGATGTATATCTTGGCTGTGGCAGCGGCATCGATCAGCATTTGCGTGGCAACCGGCAGTGATTTGGCGCTTTCCGCATAGACCGACAGAAAGGTCGGCATCACGTAACTCAGCAAGAAGCCGATGACCCCAATGCCGGTCAAAACGAGAAATGCCGGATAGGCGAGCGCCTTGCCGATCTTGTGCCGCAGTCCGATCATCAATTTCAGATAGGAGATGAACCGCTTGAGCACCTCCACCAGATTCCCCGACTGCTCCCCCGCGCGCACGGTGGCGATGTACAATTCGGAAAAATATCCCGGATGCCGGCTCAAAGCCTCGGAAGCCGACGCCCCTCCGCGGATGTCCTGGCGGAC
>DATELB010000121.1:0-2585 GCA_035277085.1 Nitrospira sp.
GGGAACGATGCTGACGATCAAGGTGGATCTCTCGAAAGAGTTCGGGCCTTCTTCCTCCGGCAAGACGATCATCATTGCGTCGACGGAGGGGAATGTGACGATCGCCAATCGCGAGGAAAAAGTTGGCCTCAACGTGTACCGCAAGAAGGGGTGACCATTGCTTCTCCTGTACCTGAGGATTACGATCATGAATGAACGAGAGCTTCTCGGCGCCCTTCATGCCTGGGAGGTCAGTCATGTGTCCACACGAGACTGCCGTTCAGCCTGTGACTGCCCGCACGGCCGGCTGTGAGGAGTGCCTGAAGAGTGGATCGTCGTGGGTGCACCTGCGTCTCTGCCTGACCTGCGGCCATGTGGGCTGTTGCGACAGCTCGCCGGGCCGCCATGCTACCAAACATTTCGAACGCACGACTCATCCGGTGATGGCCTCATTCGAGCGCGGCGAGCGGTGGGCTTGGTGTTACGTTGATGAGACTCAACTCGACGTGCCGGCGCGGGCCGCAAAGTCTTTGCGATAGGAACGTTCGGTTGATGGGCATGTGAATCATGGGCATATGAGTGCTCTGGTCTCCTTCCGACAAGTTTCGGCTCGCGTCGGTCAGAAAAATATTCTGAATAACCTCAGCTTCGACGTGGAAGCCGGCGAAACGCTCGTGCTCCTGGGTCGCAGCGGTTCCGGCAAGACCACCGCCTTGAAAATGGTGAATGGCTTGCTGCTTCCGAGCGCCGGCGAGGTCTCGATTGAGGGGGTTCCCACAACCGCCTGGGACTTGATCCGGCTGCGGCGCCGAATCGGCTACGTGATTCAGGAAGCAGGCCTCTTTCCGCATTTCACTGTCGCCGCCAATGTTGGGTTAGTTCCGCGCCTCGAGGGCTGGCCATCCGTCAAGATCGACGCGCGCGTTCAAGATCTGCTGACTCAGATCGGGCTTCCACCGGCGCAGTTCACCGCGCGCTATCCCCGCGAGTTGTCCGGCGGCCAACGCCAGCGGGTCGGGATCGCCCGCGCGCTCGCAGCCAATCCGCCGTTGTTGCTGTTGGACGAACCCTTTGGTGCGCTCGATCCGGTGACGCGGGTGGAACTGCAGCACATGTTCATCGACATGGGCCATAAGTTCGAGAAGACGGCGCTGCTCGTCACCCATGATGTCCGGGAAGCGCTCCTGCTCGGCACCCGCATCGGGGTGCTGCACAATGGTCGATTGGTGTTTTTGGGCGGACGCTCCGAGTTTCTCAAGGCCCAAGACGAGGAAGTGCGGGCGTTCCATACCTGTCTGGAGGACACATGGCAGGACTCGATCTGATGACTACCATGTTGGTGCGCGACATATTCGATCTGACGCTCGAACATCTGTTTCTGGTGGGCTTGTCCATGGGGATCGCCGCGGTGCTGGCCATTCCCGTCGGCATTCTCTTGACCCGGCGCATGTTCCTTCAACGATGGGTATTGGGCTTCGCGAACGTCATGCAAACCGTGCCGAGTCTGGCGCTGTTCGGGTTTCTGATTCCGCTGCCGTTCCTGGGCGGGATCGGGAAGCACACGGCCATCGTCGCGCTCGTCCTGTATGCGCTCTTGCCGATCCTGCGTAATACGCTCACCGGCATTCTGGGCGTCGATCCGACCGTGCGAGAGTCGGCCATCGCCATGGGCATGACGGGACGGCAGCTGCTGTTGGAGGTCGAGCTCCCGCTGGCGACCAGGACAATTGTGGCCGGCCTGCGTATCGCGACCGTCACGACGATCGGGACGGCGACGATTGCGGCCGCCATTGGCGGCGGTGGGCTCGGCGTGTTTATTTTTCGTGGGTTGGCGTCTGTCGATACGACACTGCTTTTGGCCGGTGCGGTACCGGCTGCCCTGATTGCGGTGGCAGCCGATCGAGGACTCGAATGGGTCGAACAGAAATTGTCGCCTGTGTAATCGTCGGACTCTGTGTATCAGCCGGCATCGTCGGCTGCCCAAGAGAACATCCGATCACGGTCGGCTCGAAGAATTTCACCGAGCAAGTCGTCCTCGGCGAGATTGTCGCCCAGCACCTGGAACATCGTCTTGCCCATCCGGTTGCTCGTAAATTCAACTTGGGCGGGACCATGTTGGCGCATCACGCGCTCGTGCGCGGTGAAATAGATCTCTATCCTGAGTACACGGGGACCGCGCTGACCGCCATCCTCAAATTGCCGCCGGCTCACGATCCGGCCGTGGGCATTGCGCTCGTCCGAGGCGAATATCAGGCGCGATTTGGTCTGCAATGGATGGATCCGTTGGGCTTCAATAATACGTTCGCCATGGTGATCCGCGAAGGCGATGCTCGGACACATAAGATGACCACCTTGAGCGATGCGGCGCGGTATGCTCAAGGTTGGGTCCTTGGTGTAGGATACGAATTCCAACAGCGGCCGGATGGACTCGCCGGACTGCTGAAGACCTATCAGCTTCCTCTCGACGGCACGCCAAAGACCATGGATCTCGGCTTGCTGTACAAGGCACTCGAACAGGGACAAGTGAGCATGGTGGCGGGGAATGCCACCGACGGCCAGTTGTCGGTTCTCAATGTGGTGGTGCTACAAGATGATCAGCATTACTT
>DATELB010000122.1:0-9803 GCA_035277085.1 Nitrospira sp.
AGGAGGATGCATGCACAACAAGGAGTCTTGGGAGATCAGAAAACGCAATTTCATAGGCTGATCGTGATGTCTCCTATACTGTCACGGAATGTATTCTTGAGGGAGGTGTTGCATGTGGACTCACAGTGACAGGCCTTTCAAGGGAGTGGATAAAATCACTGCTGCCACGGAATTTATTTCGGCCGCGGAACGCCTGATAGCTCGAGATGTGAGGCCCGAGGTCCTTCCAGAGAATGAGCGAGCACGTGTCGAGTATTACCTGAAATTGCTTTCACACATGTTCGCGGCATCACAAACACAGGCGAGTATATCGCGGGTTCTACGAAGCGCGTTGCAGACCGACGACCAAGCTGAGCGCACGCGGTATTAAGGCGGTGACTCGGATCCGGGAGCGTACGTTCTTCCACTTCTGCGCGTTCGTTCGGCGTCAGGACCAACCTCAACATCAACGTGGTCTCTCATCTGCCCTCAGCGCATCTACTGTGAGGCTTTCGAGAGGCGTTCTCGCTCGTCCGTCAATAACTGGTGATTTCCCTGCGCTTGTCGGCAGCGGCGACCTCATATCGGGGAGAGATAACGACGTACAACGGTACTGCCGTGAACCATTTTGCGCGTATCCATGCTGATGGATCCTTGGCGACCGTCGTGAATTGATCCATGAGAGGTCAGGTCAGCCCTGAGGTGGCTGCCGGCTTGTAGCGGTTCGGACAGTAGTACCCCTCAATGAGACAAATCAGTCGCCACCGACCGGGCAAGGAACAGTGGCTCGACTGGCCAGACCTCCCCACCCCGACCTTACGTCCATCGGCTATCCGGCCCACCGCCATGCCGCGCGATATCGACATATTTTAAGACGAGGTCGGCCAACTTGATTCCGGTGCGATCAGCGGAGGCCAGAAAATCACGCTTGGCCGCGGTCCATGCTTGCGCCCACTGATCTTCGGATGCTTCGATATGATAATACAGCTCGAGCGTGGAGACGGCTTGATCTGCTTCCTGTTCACTCAGCCCTAACTCGTGTATACATTCGTTTCTCTGCTTTTTCCGCACATGAATATACTGTTTGACCAGAAATTTCAGTTTATCGTCCATGGCGTACTCCTTTGCGCGCCGTCTTCACCGATGTTCGTCGCGAGGGACCGGCATTCTAAATGCCCGCACAGACATGCGGCCGTTCAGAGACGGGACGGCCATTGGGGCCGCACTCCTCCTTTGATCCCACTCAGCGATCTGCGGTAGTCTCGCTTCAGTCATCGAAACCCCATCTAACAGGTGAGCAAGGAGCATGGTCATGAAGAGACTCGTGAGCCTCATCGCGTTGTTGATGCCCCTCTGCGCCGGCTGCGAATCCTATACCTGGCTGCTGTATGAAAATCCTTCTTTAAGCGCCACGAAACAAGGGGAACAGTGCTTCCCTGATCCGCTCGGTCTTGGCCGCAGCATCGACTTGACCGGCAATGAGGCGATGCGCCGTGGCACTATCACGAAAGTGAAGAGCATCGAGTATCGCGTTGCCAAGTTTCATGGTCTGGGCAAAGAATGTGTCGTTGCGCAGGGAGAATAGTGGCTGGGCAATGTCAACAACGACACTGTAGCCCTTGGGGGAACCCCAGTAGTGCAGGAGACTCATTTCTTATATATGGTCAAAGATGTGTTGCAGTCTTCTCGTTAGAGGCAGCCCTTTTGTACGACAAATCGTACGCCATAACTGCATCTGCCATGAGACCTGCCATTCGCGTCCTCCTAGTGGATGATCATGAGCGCGTACGCGCCGCCCTGCGCGATCTCCTCCAGAGTTATCCCAATCTCTCTCTCGTGGGCGAAGCCTGTAATGGAGAAGAGGCTGTGCGGTTGGTTCGAGAATTATCGCCATCGGTCGTTGTCATGGACATCAATATGCCGAAGCTCAACGGCATTGATGCGACGATGAAAATCAAGACCTCCTATCCGCACGTGGTCATCGTCGGCCTTTCGGTCAGCGCCAGCGATGCACATCGCCAAGCGATGACCGCCGCCGGGGCGACCACGCTCATCTCAAAATATATGGCTGTCGACCAGTTGTATCTAGAAATCCAGGCGGCCATTCACGGCCGATCCAAAGCCAGTCACTAGCCTCTCCATTTCAGGCGTTTAGGGGTCTTCTCACCATTAAACCGGGGATCTTACTAGGGAGGTTTGCCCTATCCATGCAGTAAGCTGCATTAATCGTGCACACCTAAAGGAGTCTCTATGCCTACTGCTCAGGCGGCCATTATTCCGATTTGTTGCGTCTGTGGGCTCATTAGGGAAGACGCAGGATCCTCGAACATTGAATCGTGGGTCACGAAGCAAGTTTTTCGACGGACTCGCGGCGTGGATCTGTCGGAGTATCGTTTGACTCATACGTATTGCCCCACCTGCTACACTCAATTTATGAACCGAATTGCTGCTGCTTAGAAGTTGCCTATGTCCCTTCCGTTCGCAAGCGGCTCCAATCTGACTCGGCCAGACTGCTGACTTCGGTAGAGAGGGCGCTTTCCCCCCCAGCACTGTACGCACTCACGGCAAAAAAATACGTTTGTCCCGGGGTTAGGCCCTTCACTGTGTAAGTCGGATTCGGTCCGGCGTCGGCGTTTCCTTCGTAGTTACGCGACTCAGTCCCCCAATACACTTTATAGCCGAGCACTGACGAGTCAGCGACGGCCGTCCATGACAAAGTTTTTGTTGCACCCGCATCGTCATCTGAACCACAGGCACTCAGACCAAGGCAGATACCCAGGCTCATCACAACCATCGGCATAAAAACGGATCGTTCACGAAAGCAAGGGTGCATAGCGATGACTCCAAGGGTGCCCCCTCAAGGCAGCAATGTGGCCGCACAGGGAAAAGGCCCCGTTAAGCTATAGGGTTTTTAGATGTATCGTGAAGCGGGCTGGCGGCGATGAGTTCGAATGAATCAGTAACGCCGCAATGCGTCAGCAGCTTCGAAGGTCAGTTCGGGATCTAGCGGAGGATCGGTTTGTGAGGGGCTCGAAATGTATCGATTCATGAGGCGATGTACGCGTTTGACTGTAGGACTGCTCCGGAGGAGGAGGAAATCACGGAGCGACCCCAGGCCGCCACTAGGGAACCCCCTAGCACCTATTAACGTGGCTGCAGCCACGCATAGTATTTGAGGGGACTAGAGTTTCACCGCCTTGAATCCGCGTGGCATGTCTGTTTTAGTGAACCTTGGGCGGAGGTGTCGTTTCCGGCATGCCCACCCTGGAGCGACAAGAGGTCTCTGCTCCCTCCTGGGAGACCTGCCTCCGCCTCCCTTTCGCCGGGCTCAAATCTCTGCTACCCCCCTCGTAGGGGCGGGTTCCGCCTACCTCCTCGGTATTTTCAAACGGCCTGTTCCTCTCAGAAGATGAATGCAGGTGAAGTCGACCTGTCTTGGGAGGGACGCGATGCTGAAGCAAGAGGGAAAGATCGGAGCGATTCGCAGAAACGTCCATGGGAAGGCCTGCTCGTGCTGTGGCAGCCGGAGCTATCAACTGGTCATCAGATGCGTGAAGCAGTCGCAGGTCGGCAAACTGTTTGCCCGCTGCAGTCAGTGTCATCGTCCGCGCGAGATCGACGATGACCTCGGGCGCATTCTATGGATGTAGATTACGACCGTCGCGGAGGACATATGCACATCCTCACGTCACCAATTGTTCGGATAAGAAAACAACGCGCGAGACGAAAGCAGTTGCGCACTGTGTTGCACATGCTTTCCGTCAGCGGCGTGATCAGGCCCGGTCATATTGAACCCCGTTACTTCGAGGCGTCCTCTCAGGTCGATGCCTTGTACCGGCATCAAGCGAAACGCCCTCAAGCGGCGGCCGGTGCCACAGTCAAATCGCATGTCAATTTCGATTGGACGAAACTGCGGCAATGGGTGCTCGCCAAACCATCCAGCCTTCAAATAGAACAATAACGGCGCCCTCTTTGCGGTAATCATCTGGCCGAGCGGAGCCCCCTCGTAACGCTTGTACCTCATTGAGCCCTCAGGTATGATCACGCCTCACTCGCAGCGAGCTGCGTAGGGTCGTTGAGGACGGATCGGGCCATGAGTGACGTCAGAGTAGAAATGGCGAACCCGGATATGGGAACCACTCTGCTACTTGGTCACCCGAGCGTCATCGCCTAGCTACATCGGCGAAAAAGAATCCGCACGAAAGTCTGAGATTGTGGAGAGGTGGCCGAGTGGCCGAAGGCGGCGGTTTGCTAAACCGTTGTAGGGGCTAAAACCTCTACCGAGGGTTCAAATCCCTCCCTCTCCGCCATTACAACACCTTTACAGGGGGAAATTACGCTGCGACAACAAGCTGCCGCAGATACAGTTATGAGAGGGAGGGATTTGAACAAGGGGGGTCGTGGGGGGAAAGTTCCCCCGCGTGGGGAGCATACGAGGGGGCTGGCCCCCTCCGTAGGAACGCCAATGAGCGCGACTCACATCCCTCACTCTCCGCCATACCGCACTTCGTGTGCGCCGCCCGCACAGCACCGCTGTATCGGAAAGCTGCGGGCGGATAGAGTTGTGAGACGAAGCGATTCGAACAAGGGGGTCGGGGGGGAAAACCTCCGCTTTCATGATTCGTTGTCGGCACGCTACGCTTGATTTTCACCGATCGTTCTGCAAGAGTGCCGCCTCCTGCCTGTTTGTGCCGAGGTAGCTCAGTTGGTAGAGCACAGCCCTGAAAAGGCTGGTGTCGACAGTTCGATTCTGTCCCTCGGCACCACTTCCGCTTCCGCTCTTTCAGGTACTTAAACGTTCAACACTGACCCGGGCGTTATTACGGTGTTAACAGCAGCGTCTAACCGTGCCATCGCGGGATCCAAGCTTTCCGGCTCACAGTGCGATAGCGCAAGTACATTTCCATGGAGCGGTGACCGGTAATCGACATAATGGTTTCGGCTTCGACGCCCGCATCGGCGAGATTTGTAGCTGCACAATGCCGGAGATCATGAAAGACAAAGTCTTCAATCCCCTGCTCCATGCACAGCCGCTGAACCTCCCGGTACTCATTCAGGCCGGTGCCACTTCCGTTCGAGCTGAACGCTCGAACCAGGGCAATGGCCGTGTCTATCGAATTTCCTCCTTCAGAGCCTATGACGGAAAGGGGGGCTCGTGTAATGGCGCAGTGCAAGTCGGCGTCCCCCTAAGCCTAAAAAAGGGATTGGACCAGATTCAGGCCGCGCAAAAGGAATACTCGCGCCAATGCTGGCGATCTCTCCTACGAAAAGAGTGGCCGGTACTGTTGATCGGTCTAGTGCTTTTGTTTTCGCTGCTGCTTTAGGTCGCATTTGCCATCCAAGAAGAGTTCGCGCCTTCGCCTATTTATCGTTCTACCCCGCCAAAACCGCTGTTCAATTCTCCTCTTCTGCCATTGCAGCGGCGTCCTCTGATAAGTCCGCCCACCGGCCGCATTCCTGGCAAAACGCCTCGCTAGGATTGACCGTCTTCAGTAAAGCGGTGTGTCAGGGATGCATCGTTTCCTGCCCGGGCGTTACGTTTTTGTCGCAAGCGTGGCGGATGCGCATATGCATGTTCGGCAGAATCGCAAGCCAGGGCGTGATTCGCAGATCACCATGAGTCGCTCGCCTGGAGCGGTGGACCCGGCGTTGCGGGGGGCGGCGTGGTATCTGGTGATCCGCCACCGATAAGCGATTTGATCCCGAGATATGCGGATTCTAAGCCTGAGTTAGCGATGGTAGATGGATCAGCGCCGCCGTTGTTGATATAGGTCAGGTTCGGCCCATGCATGTTCTGATTAAACCAATAGACTGTCGTTCCGGTGACGTTCAACAGGACGTTGTTGCTCATCGTGATATTGTCCGAACCGTCATCGGTATAGATAGCAGCAATGGGATTGCTGGAGGCTCCCGCGCTGCGGGTAATGTCATAAACATAATTGCTGTCAATCAGCATGGATGGCGATTGAGCACTTAGCGTGTAGATTCCAGCACCATCTGACATCTGGTTCATCACGTTGTGGATGCGGTTGTATTGGATCGTGGTCCCACCTTGGTCGTACTGGGTCAATGTGTTCCCCACACCCGCCGAGATGCCATTGTAGGGGGCGTCCTCAATCTCGTTGTGCTGGATCGTCGTGCCTTGTGTGTATCCAAGAAATATCGCGGCGGCGGAATGATTCTCACGCCCAATCTGGTAAAAGTAGTTGTTGTTGATGGTATTGTTCAGGCATCGGTCATTGGCAACTGAATAGCTTTGACCGCAGGGCATTGCCAGTCCGACCATTGAGATGTCATAGAATACGTTGCCAATAACCGAGGTGGACTGCGTGCCCGTCTCCATCTTCAGTCCCTCTCCCCCAAGATGACGAAAGATGTTGCGCTCAAACCGAAGGTTCTGCGCGTAACGGGTGTAGATCGCCTCATAGGGAAAGTATTTGCCGATCCAAGGAACGGAGACCGGAGCCTCGGCCACTGGCACATACAGGATATCGCTCCCCAGACTTGATAAACCGTTGCCCGTTGGGTCGGTCCAGCCCACATAGGCGAACTCCAGGCCGTAGAACTGGATGTGGTGCACGGGGGCATTTGCCGTGCCGGTGATGGTGATGAGTTGTCGTTGCACCGGAGCCATCACCGTTGCCGTGCTCATGTTCTCGCCCGTTCTCGGCATGTAGAAGAGTTCCTGCGTGCTCGTGTTGTGGTACCACTCTCCCTGCACATCGAGCATCTGGTAGTCATTTTCAAACCAGTAGTGTGTGACGTTGATACAGTGGCAGAGCGAGGCGCTGTTCAATATAGCGTCGAAAGTCTGGGCAAGCCCTGGTTCGGCTTGTATTTTAGTCGTGCCGTTGCCTTGTGGTAACACTGCAATGACGGGCCGATCGTGTTGTTCCCATTCAAGGTGGGTGTGGATTTCCACGTTCGCCGGAATTTGCCACGCCCCTACGTCACTGCTGTTCACCAGCACGGTGTTGTCGCTCAGACTGTAGTTCAGAATGAGGTTGTAAGTATCGAGATTCGGGGTCCGCGCCCTGATTGCACGCGCCCCGTTGACATAGAGTTGTCGAAAGTTCCCAGTGACGCCAGAGGCTCGATAAATGCCGCCACCTGTCGAAATCCATCCTGAGATGGCGGTCCCTCCGCTGATGATGGGGATGCCGTCGCCTGGGTATGCCATCCAGATCACGTTGTGGCCGTTGGTTCCCGAATCAGCCTCCGTTAACGCCAGGACACTTGGCAGGTAGTATGTCCCGCCACGGAGATACACGTATAGATCGGTGCTCATATTGCTGTTCACACTTCGGACTGCCTGTTGTGCTTTTGAAAGCGTGAGAAATGGCGCGTCCAGCGTACCAGCATTGTTATCATTGCCAGCGGGCGAGACATAATACTCATTAGGTTGCGCTTGCACTGGCGTTGTAAGGAAGAGAAGAAATGCTAATATCCAGATCATCAGTTCACCGTAAAATTGATTGGAGTGGCTGGTCTCTTCCCCTGAGTCATCAGCCCATGCAGGCATCAGAAGAAGGACGACGATAATAATTCCTCTAATGGTGAGTGCGGCGGTCTCAATGCGGACTGTGTAAGATAATAATTTTTCTCCGATGGAAGATACCTGCACAAGTTCTCCTTTTAAGAGATACAGAACGCGGAAGCGTAATTTGTCGATAAGCGGGTGTCAAGGTAGTGGAGCCGCTGATTGGGATCAGCTGCCACCGAAAGAGTAAGGAGCCCAAATTCCTACCCTGTTGCTCCTGATTGCTCGCAGCGGTCGCTTCCACAGAGCGTAGTCTCTGTCCAGCGAACTTACGTCTCACTTTCTGACCCTTTTGGCGAGACAAACTCCACGATCATGCGACGCTGCACCAGCTTCTCGTCGTTGCCGCAATATTCGATCGACTTGAGATCACGGATCGACTTTCCGATAACGATCTTCCCGGCCCTGACCTGAGCTTGGTTCATTTTGACCTTCCCGTTTGCGAACGAATACAATCGGTTAACGAGTTGACTTGCCTGGATCTGTCGCTTGGTTTGCTCGTCATGGAATCGCTTGTTGGTTCGAGCTGCCATTCTACGGTTCCTCCAAACGACCTTGCCCTTGCCCGAATCTCGCCCTTGTGTCGTAACCGGAAATGAGACTGGATCAGTTCACCGCTGATGCTGACGGATTCTTCGAGGCGGCTGGCGCACCACTTGGCCCAGCGCCGTTGGCACTGAGATCTTCTAATCATGTCTCTGACCTTTCTGCTTTGCCAGCTGGCGGATTCCTTCGACGATCGAGGTGCCGATCCAGACATCAAGCCGGCTGCACTGTTCCGCTCGCAATCTGCCCCCGGTGTTTCCTGGTCCGTTGCATTCACTATGCGTCGTCGCCTAATGACTTCATCCTTATACGGAAGAGTTATTGATTCGGGCGCCGGATCAGGCAATATATTTAGCGCGCCGCTTCTTTGGATTCCCACCTGAGGATGCTGAAATACGATGGACCGATATGGCGAACGACAACTCTACTCCGTTTGAACAACGCTGTTGCGCCTGTGGCGGCACGCTGATTTGGCGGCAGAGTATCGATCTACGAAATGGGCTGCCGGTCATCCATCTGGTGTGCCTGAGCTGTCTCCGGCGATGGGAAGAAGGTGACACGCCTCGACCGGCCACTGCGGCCTGATGTTGTTGCGCGTTCGGAGCATTGCGACGCCCTTACCCTGCGCTCCGCGTTAGTCGTTTCAATCGGTGCAGGGAGATTTAACTTCTGTGCACCTGAGCCCCTTTCTCGTTACCCCGCTGCAGCCTGCACAAATATCGCTCATGCTCACCAGCGCGAGTTCGAGGTCGTCGTCCAAACCCCATACGTAATTTCGCGTAACTTTTGTACTTATCTATAAAATAAAGAAGGGGTTTACGGGCACTGGCGGGAGGAGGCTTAGATGACCAATCAGTTAACACTCAACGCGTCATTGATCAAATGGCGTCATGCGGAGTATTAAAACGATAGAACCTCGCATTCTCGAGATTGGAGCGGGAACTGGTCGGTATCTTGAGAAAGTACTCGTAGAGTGCAAGCCTGCCATATACGAAAGCTACGAGATCGCACGCGACTGGGCCGAGTGGCTACAAGCCAAATATCCTATTATTTCACATGAAGCCGATGGAGAATCCCGCAAGCAAACACGTTCTAATTCCGTCGATCTCCTTCATGTCCATGGCCTCTTCATTTATCTGCCGTTGCTTGTCTCGGCTTGCCGGGCTTGTTCTGCTGCCTGATGTTATCGGCATCCGAACGCCGAGATTGGCCCTGCAGGAGATCCTGCTGCTGGCCGTCAGTGTCGCCAAGGTCATCGGCGGCACCGCGCTGCCAATCAGGCCGTTGACCGTCTTCAGAACATGCTGACCGAATCGAAGGCCGGATGGCGTGAAGTTCTCTTGTTGGCTGTGTCGATCGGCCTGGCCCTGGTAATTGGGGACCTACTGCTTCGGTCCTTCTTGCCGCCGAGCTATCCGAAATCCCGATACGGTTGGCAACCGGGAGAACACCATGTGCGGGTGAGCACCGTGGAAGACACCACCGGTCACTTTCGTGAGGTAACCGCCCGTTATTTCACCCATGGATTCAAGAGATGGGGCGATCCGAACAGCGGGAAGCGTAAGCTGCTCATTCTCGGCGATTCGACGACGGAAGCGAATCAAGTCTCGAATGGCGAAGAGTGGTACGCGTATCTCGAGCGCCATTTCGGCAATGTCGAGCTGTTTGTCTCCGGCGTCGGGGGCTATGGATCGCTGCAAGAGTATCTGGTCCTCGACGACTATATTGATACCATCAA
>DATELB010000123.1:0-81438 GCA_035277085.1 Nitrospira sp.
TGATACAGCATGTCTTCCATCGTCACCGAGAGCGTGTTGGCTTTCCCTTGGACCACCACGCCGAGCGAATCACCGACGAGCAACACGTCGATGCCCGCTTGTTCCAACAAACGGGCGAACAACGCGTCATAGGCCGTGACCACGATGACCTTCTTTTTATCCCGCTTGCAGCGATGAAGATCGGGAATCGTCATCATCTGAACGTACCCAATAGTGCTCGGACGCGAATGGCCTCAGACAACATGGCACAACATTACAGAATGATCAAAAAGGCAGCCCGGCAAGGCCGCAGGGAGCGAAGGGGCGAGGCGTGCTATGTTTTCCACCCGCCCACCCATCGCCTGTCGGAAGAGGCCTTTCCCAGGCCGCACCTTGAGTCTCTGAACGATGCAACACGATGCTCGGTGAAAGACGCGTCTCGGCGCGTCGGAGTTGGGTGGGTGGGAACATGGACTTTTTCACCATCCTGTCATCCGAGTTGCGCCTTCGTGATGATTTCACCAAGCCGATGAGTGCCCTTGATCGCCATAATGTGCACACCGTCGCAATGAGGGCGCACGGCAGCGATGCTGCGGACCGCAATTTCGACGCCGACCTCTTCCGACTTGTCGCCGGCCGCGCGAAGCTCATCGATCATGGCCTGTGGAACGGACATGCCCGGGATGTTGGCGTTCATGAATTCGGCCATTTTTGCATTGCGCAACAGGAGGATTCCCGCGAGAACCTTGACCTTGAAGGGACGGACCTTGGTCATGAACGCGGCAAACTGCTCCGGGTTGTAGACCGCCTGCGTTTGAAAAAATTGCGCGCCCGCTTTGACTTTCACCTCATATTTGGCCAGCACGGGTCCCACGAGTTCGGCCTCCGGCGTCACCGCAGCGCCGATCGTGAAATCGGTTGCCCCGTCCAGCTTGTTGCCGGCGTAATCCCGGCCATTGTTCAATCCCTGGACGAGGCCCATCACTTGGACAGAGTCGAGATCGTAGACCGGCTTGGCCTCCTTATGGTCGCCGACGGTCGGATAGTCGCCGGTCAGACAGAGGACGTTGCGAATCCCAAGCATGTGCGCGCCCATCAGATCCGACTGCATCGCGATCCGGTTGCGATCTCGGCAGGTTAACTGCATTACCGGATCGTGGCCCAGCTCGTACAGCAGTCGGCAGACCGGCAGCGAGCCGGCGCGCACGACTGCGGCTGTATTGTCGGTCACGTTCACGCCATGGACGCGTCCCAAGAGCTGCTTGGCGTTGTCCAGGACCCCGTTGATATTGGTCCCTTTAGGAGGATTGTATTCGACGGTGACTGCGAACTCTCCCCGGTCCAGGACGTCCTTAAGCCTTTTCGGTTCTCGACCCATGTTGCGACCTACTTCCCCGCCTTCCCGATTACAGCATCCCTGCCATTCTCTTAGCAGACTCCACTGTATTGTCCAGCAACATTGCAATCGTCATGGGTCCAACGCCGCCGGGCACGGGGCTGATCCATCCGGCCTTCTGGCTCACCGGTTCAAAATCGACGTCGCCGCACAGCTTGCCGTCCGGCAGCTTGTTGGTCCCAACATCGATGACCACCGCGCCTTCTCGGACCATGTCCGCTGTCACAAACTTCGGTTTGCCGATGGCCACCAGCAAGAGCTCGGCCTCGCGGCAGACGGCCGGCAGGTCCTTCGTTTTGGAATGGCAGATCGTCACGGTCGCATGCCGCTGAAGCAACATCAGGGCCAGCGGCTTTCCCACAATGTTGCTGCGCCCGACCACCACGGCGCGTTTGCCTTCGATCGGCACGCCCGTGGATTCGATCATCTTAATCACGCCCTTCGGGGTGCAAGCCTCAAAGACCGGGTGACCCTCCACGAGCCTGCCGAAATTGTACGGATGAAAGCCGTCCGCATCTTTGTGAGGACTGACGGCTTCAAGAATCACACGGCTGTCGATCTGCTTGGGCAATGGCAATTGGACGAGGATGCCGTGGATTTTCGAATCGGCGTTCTTCTTTTCAATCAGCGCAAGGAGTTCGGCCTGAGTGGTATGGGCGCTCAATTTGTGGTCGTCCACATAAATGCCGGCCAATTCGCAGGCCTTCTGCTTGTTCTTCACATACACATGCGAGGCCGGATCGTCTCCGACGAGAATCGTGGCCAATCCCGGTTTGATGCCCGTTTTTGTGAACACCGCCGCTGAGGTGGCGGCCAAGCCCTCCCGTACCGACTGTGCCAACGCCTTCCCATCAATCAGTCGAGCAGCCACAAGGTCCTCCATTAGGAATATCAACCGGAAGAAGTGCCGTAGACCGGAGTGATTTCACCGGTCTTTCTTTGGAGGAGGGCACCTTAGCAGGCCAATTTTGCGCAAGTCAACGTGGCGGCCGCTCGCCGGCGTCGAACGAGATCCTTCGTCAATTTGTTGACAGTTTCTTTGCCTCACGGCTACGATGAACGGATGTCTTCGCGATGTCGGCACAAGGTCTCCCCCATCCCTCTATGATCCGTCGCCTCTTTTGCCTGTTCATTGCCGCCGGATCGTTGTGCCTGGCGACGGCTCCGTGCGATGTCTCGGCCCAAATCACGGTGACCAATCTGCAATCTCCCTATAGCTTCGTGAGCAGCACTTCGGGCAAGGAGTATTTCATTTCAAGCGTGAACGGCGAGCCGGAGGCTGCGGACAACAACGGGTTCATCACCAAACTTGATGCCAACGGCCACATCGTCAATTTGAAGTTCATCCAAGGGGGCACAGGCAGCGTGACCCTGAATGCCCCGAAGGGCATGGCGCTGGTTGAGCAGACGCTGTACGTGGCCGATCTGGACCAACTGCGAGCGTTCGACATCGTCAGCGGCAATCCAGTCGGTTCCATTCCAATGCCGGGAGAACCCCAACAGGCGCCGGCCAGCCTGACCGATGTCGCGTACGACGGGGCGGGATTGCTCTATTGTTCCGACCAGCGTGCGAACCGCATCTATCGGGTGGAACTCCCGTCGCGGAAGGCGACGCTCTTTGTGGCCGATCCGGGGCTCGCCGGTCCAACGGGATTGGCGGTCCATCCCAAATCAGGAGAACTCGTCGCGGTCAGTTGGAACAAAGGCAAGATATTCTCCATTACGCCTCAGGGTGCCGTCTCCGAGATATTCTCCAATGGATTTTTTTCAAGCCGCTTCTCCAATCTGCGCGGGGTGGATTTTGATCGCTGGGGGAACATGTACGTGTCCGATTTCACCACAGGCAAAGTGTGGCGGATGACGTGGGACAAACGCTTTCAAGTTATCGCCGAGTACCTGCCCTCTCCAGGGGATCTCGGCATCGACCGCGCCAATAATCTGATTCTCGTGCCGTATGAATTCGCGCATGCGGCGGAAATGAATGGCCTGGAAGCCCCGCGCGACGGGAAGTCAAAACAGGAAAAACGCACTCTGGCCGATTATGGCTTTATTCCGCCGCCGCCAAAGCCTGCGGAAGGAGCTGCGAAGAAATGAGCGAGTGCGCCTATTGTAAACAACGGAAAGGAAAGCGGCCTTGTCCGGCCTTGGGCGTCATCTGCAGTCTTTGCTGTGGCGAACACCGGATCATCCGGGTCGCGTGTCCTTCCGATTGCATTTATCTCGGCAGTGGAAGCGATTACCAACAAAAACGCCTGAGCGAGCAGTTCATGCCGCTCCGGCGGGAGTTCTACCGTGAAATCGGCGAAGCCGGCGGCGAGAAAGCCGTCGCACTTTTTAATTTGATCGAGGTCGTGACGTTCAGTTACTTCCAGGGACGGCGGGACGGTCAGGATGCCGAGGTGGTCACCGCGATTCAGGCGTTGCGACGGACTCTGAGCCCGCTGCATGTGCCCTCGGCGCCGATGCCGGTCTTTGCCGAACACCTCAAGAAAGAATACGAGACCTTCAAGAAGCAGAATCCCCAACAGGTCCCCGACGCCTCGACCGCACCGGAAATTCTCGATCGGGCCCTGAAGTTCATCTCGGATTTTTCGGGGCAGGACTTTCAGTCACAACGATTTCTGAGCGGCCTCGTCGGGTATGTGAAGGCCTACCATCCGGAAATCGCGGCGCATCTGACAAAGCAGCAGCAGCCCGGCCACATCGTTCTTCCCGGCCAATCGTTCATGCCGCCGGCCGCTCCCGAGCCGCATACCCACGGCCCCGGCTGCGAACACCATCATCATTGAACGGCGCGAGGCCTGACTGGAATGGCAGTCGAAAGAGAAAAGAAGGTTCGACGTTCCAGGCGGGTCGATCTACGGTGCCAGCTCGGATTCTCTTCGGATGAAATCGAAGGGGAGGCGCACGTCACGAACATTTCCACGGGGGGATGCCGGGCGGAATCGGAGATCAACGTCGCAGAGGGATTGCAATTTGTTGTGCTCCTTCATCTGCCGGGGCAAAGCCCGCTTAAAATCGAGCGCGCGGCGGTCCGCTGGGTAAAAGGCAACGCCTTTGGGCTGAGCTTCATGCTCTTCCTGCCTTCGGAGCGGTCAAAACTTCAGAAATACTTGGACAGTCTCGGCTGACCTTCCCGCCCATCACTCCACGATTGTGACGGTCATCTCGGTGCGGTCGTTCGGAAGATCGTGGTCGTTCCTTGGAAGATTGGCGATCTTGTCCGCCACGCCCAACCCTTTGGTCACCTCGCCGAAGACCGTGTACTTCCGGTCGAGAAAAAACGAATCTTCCACGACGATAAAAAACTGCGAGCCGGCCGTGTCCGGCTCGGTCGCCCGCGCCATGGAGACGGTTCCGCGCTTGTGAGGAGTGTCGGTGAATTCCGCCTTTAAAAGGATCGGATTGCCTTTCTCGTCCTTCGGCCCTCCCTGCCCGTATGTCTCCTTCCTGAGCGAATTCTTCGTGTTCGGGTCGCCTCCCTGAATCATGAAGCCCGGGATGACCCGATGAAAAATCGTCCCGTTGTAGAATCCCGACTTCGCGAGCTTGATGAAATTTTCGACGTGGTTCGGAGCCAGTTCGGGATGGAACTTCATCTCTATTTCACCGAAGCGGGTCTTGATGATGGCCTTAGGCGCCGGCGGTGGAAGCGGAGGAAGCACGACCTTCGTATCGGATTTTCCTCCGCATCCGCCGAGCACGTGTATGACCATCAGCGCGCAGAGCAGGGCAGCGATCTTTTGAATGTGCGCGGCCCCGGACATGTGAAACGGCATGACCATGTTTATTCGACGGTGACCGTGATTTCGACACGTTCGTTGGGAAGATCATTGCGCGGGTTTCTCGGAAGACTCACGATTTTATCCGCCACCTCCATGCCCTTGACGACCTCTCCGAACACGGTGTACTGGCCATCGAGGAAATTGGAATCCTTGACGACGATAAAAAATTGAGAGCCGGCGCTGTTCGGATCGTTGGTGCGGGCCATCGAGACGATCCCCCGCCGATGCGGCGTCTCGTTAAACTCCGCCTTGAGCTTCTCGTTCGGTCCGCCCATACCGTAGGATTCAGGTTTGTTGGGATCCTTGGTGTTCGGGTCCCCCCCTTGAATCATAAAGCCCGGGATCACGCGATGAAATATTGTCCCGTTGTAGTAGCCGGATTTGGCAAGTTTGATGAAGTTCTGTACGTGATTCGGCGCCTTATCCGGGAAAAACACGATTTCCATGTCTCCGAATTTCGTCTTGATCACCGCTTTAGGCGCCTTCCCCCCAGCACCTTCCGCCGCCAACCCGACCCCTGCCGCGGGAAGCCATGCAGTCAGCATCAACAAACCTACCGCCATCCCCAAACGGAGCATTCGTCCTGGCATATCAACGTCCTCCCTTCATACATCAACGTGCTTCGTATCTTACCATGCGTCAACGGCCGTCACGGACAGCTTCCTGCAGGGCCTGCTTCGCTGCCGACTGTTCCGCCTCTTTCTTGCTGCGACCCGCGCCGCGTCCAACGACTTCGCCGTTGACGGTGATCTCTACTTCAAAGACCTTGTCGTGATCCGGTCCCGACTCTCGAACGACCGCATAGGACGGCAGACTGTCGAAGCGCCGTTGACACCATTCCTGCACTTGAGTTTTATAGTCTCCTTCACCGGGCCGATGCTGGTGGCTGGCGACCTGCGACAGCTCGGGTTGGAACAGTTTCGCAACCACAACGCGCGAGGAGTCCAGGCCCCCGTCGAGATGCACTGCGGCGATGACGGCTTCGACCGCATCGGCGAGCAACGAATCTTTGTCGCGCCCTCTGGAAAGTTCTTCCCCGCGCCCAAGGCGAAGGCAGGCGCCCAGATGGAGGCGCCTGGCCGCATCGGCCAACGTCGATTCACTCACCAGTCTCGCTTTATGTTTGGACAGCGCTCCTTCCGGCGCATGAGGCAGGAGGACCGCCAGTTGTTCGCTCATCACGAGCGACAGCACCGCATCTCCGAGAAACTCCAGCCGTTCATTATCCAAACCCGCGGCTGCTCGTTGTTCATTCACATATGACTTGTGCGTCAACGCTTCTTCCAGCAAGCGAGGGTTCCGGAACCGGTAGTCGAGCGCGATTTGAAGGGGGTCGAGCGGCGCCGTTGTCATCGGGGAGGCACCTTGGAGATGACGTCAGAGGTCGGGTTTCTTGAAAAGCAGACAGGCATTGACCCCGCCGAATCCGAACGAATTCGACAGTGCCACATTGAGCGCCGAGGGGCGGGCCTTGTGCGGGACGTAGTCGAGGTCGCACTCCGGATCGGGATGGTCCAAGTTGATCGTGGGCGGCAGGATGCTGTGATGAATGGCCAGGATGCTGAAGACGGCTTCGATGCCTCCGGCGGCGCCAAGGAGGTGCCCCGTCATGGATTTCGTCGAACTGACCGGAATCCTCAAGGCGCGCTCGCCGAACACTTGCTTGATGGCCTTTGTCTCGATGACGTCCGCCATCGTGGACGTGCCGTGCGCATTGATATAGCTCACCTGGTCCTTCGAAATACCGGCGTCGGCGATCGCCAATTCCATGCAGCGTACCGCGCCTTCGCCTTCTTCCGAAGGGGCGGTGATGTGATAGGCGTCGCTGTTCATGCCGTACCCGATGAGTTCCGCGTAGATGCGGACTCCCCGCCGCCGTGCGTGTTCCAATTCCTCCAACACAATGACGCCCGCGCCCTCTCCCAGCACGAACCCGTCGCGGTCCTTATCGAACGGCCGGCTGGCTTTCGTCGGTTCGTCGTTCCGGAAGGACAGGGCTTTGGAGGCGGCGAAACCCGCGACCCCGAGGGTCGTAATCGCCGCTTCGGCGCCGCCGGCCACCATCACGTCGGCATCGCCGCGTTGAATGAGGCGAAACGCATCGCCGATGCAGTGGTTGCCGGTTGCGCAGGCCGTGACCGCACAGGAATTCGGCCCCTTGGCGCCCAGTCTGATGGCCACCTGCCCCGACGCCAGATTGATGATCGTCATCGGGATGAAAAACGGCGACACCCGGCCGGGCCCTTTCTCTTTCAGGACGGTATGATAGTGTTCGATGGACCCGAGGCCGCCGATGCCGGAGCCGATGTACACGCCGACCTTGACCGCTTCCTCGGGGGACACCTTGAGCCCCGCGTCATCCGCGGCCAGTTGGGCGGCGCCGACGGCGTAGTGGATGAAGGCATCCATTTTTTTGATTTCTTTTTTTTCGATGAACTGGGCGGGATCGAAATCTTTCACTTCCCCGGCGATTTGCGCGTCGTAGCCCGCGGGATCAAACTTGGTGATGCGGCCGATGCCTGACTGGCCGGCGCAGATCGCCTTCCATGTCTTTTCGACGCCGGTCCCGAGGGGGGTAACCAGCCCCAGGCCGGTGACCACGATGCGTCTCTTCGCACGATCACTCATCGAAAGGTCCGCTACGCTTTTTCCTTGATGTAGTCGAGGGCTTTGCCGACCGTCAGGATTTTTTCAGCGTCCTCATCCGGTATCTCGATGCCGAACTCTTCTTCGAGGGCCATGACGAGCTCGACGGTATCCAGTGAGTCCGCTCCCAGGTCCTCGACAAAGCTGGCCTCGGACGTCACCTCATCCTCTTCCACTCCCAACTGCTCCGCGATGATTTTCTTCACCCGTTCGTCTACTGTAGCCATAAACGTGCTGCCCTCCTTCCAGATCGTGTCGGTTCCTACGGTGGCGTCCCGGCCTTCGCTCCCACAGCGTCAGGACATGAGCATTCCGCCATTAACGTGCAATACGTGACCCGTGATATAGGCCGCGTCTTCAGAAACAAGAAAACGAACTGCATTGGCGATATCCGCCGGCGTCCCGAGCCGGGCAAGAGGGATCTGTTTCTGAAGCGCCTCCTTGACCTCAGGCGACAATCCCTGGGTCATCGCCGTATCGATGAACCCCGGCGCCACGGCATTCACCGTCACATTCCGGCTGGCGTATTCCCTGGCGACAGTTTTCGTGAATCCGATTACAGCCGCCTTGGAGGCGGCATAGTTGGCCTGCCCGACGTTTCCCATCGCACCGACGATCGAGGCGATGTTGACTATGCGACCATAGCGCTGTTTGGTCATGGGCTGCAAGACCGCCTTTACGCAGTGAAAGGTGCCGTTGAGGTTGACCTGCAGGACCAGATTCCAGTCCTCTTCCTTCATCCTCAAGAGCAGCCCGTCACGGGTAATACCCGCATTGTTCACCAGAATGTCGATCTTGCCCCATTCCTTGAGTACCTGTTCGGCCATGGCCTTGGCGTCATTGGCGTCCGCCACATTCACCTTGACGTTGAGCGCTTTACGTCCGGCCTTCTCCACGGCAGTCACCGTGTCCTTCGATCGGGAAGGATCCAAATCGGCGACCACGATGTCCGCGCCGGCGGCGGCCAACGTTTCCGCAATCGCGCGGCCGATGCCTTGCGCCGCCCCTGTAACTATCGCCACTCGCCCCTGCAATGTCATGCCCACTCCTTGTATGCCTTACACTCCCAATGCGGTCCTGGTTGCGTCCAACGATTTGGAATCGTTGACGTTGAGCGTTACGGCCTCCGGCACGATCCGCCGGATCAATCCGCTCAGGACGGTGCCCGGTCCGATCTCGACGAACGTTTTCACGCCCATCTCCGCCATCACGCGCACTGAATTTTCCCACAGAACCGAGGACGGCAGTTGGCGCACCAACGACGCTTGAATGTCGGTGGCTTTGACAATGGGCTTCGCTTCAGCGTTGTTGATCAACGGCATGCGGAGATCGGCCCAGGCAATCGCCGCAAGGTCAGCGGCCAGGCGGTCAGCGGCTTGTTGCATGAGCGGAGTATGCACCGGAACGCTCACGGGTAGCGGAATGGCCTTTTTACAGCCCTTATTCTTGGCAATTTCAATCGCCCGCTCGACCGCGGCTTTATCCCCGGCGATCACAACCTGACCCGGCGAATTGAAGTTGGCGGCTTGAACGACCCCTACCGAACTCGCTTCAAGACATGCCTGCTTGACCGCATCGGCATCGAGTCCCAGCAAGGCGGCGACTGCGCCCGTACCGGGCGTCACCGCCTCGGCCATGTAGCGCCCTCGCTTCTGTACGATCGCGACCGCCTCGGCAAACGTGAGGCCTCCGGCGGCAACCAACGCGGTGTACTCACCAAGGCTATGCCCCGCGACCGCCGCGGGAGTGATTTTCACGGGCAGGAGGGCGCGCAGCGCAGCGATGCTGCTCACGAGCAGAGCTGGCTGGGTATGTTCCGTCAAATTCAGCGTCTCTGCAGGACCGTTGAAACAGAGTGCGGCAACGTCATATCCCAGAACTGCGGATGCTTCCTCATACACCTGCTTGAGCGCGGGCGTTGCCTCGTACAGGGCCTTGCCCATCCCTACGGATTGAGAACCCTGACCCGGAAATACAAAGGCGACGCCTGAATTCATAAGGGGTTAGATATCTTCGAAACGCCTTGGAAAGTCAACGAGAAACTTCCCGACAGCCGTTCACATGTCATCGTGACACCGCCCCGTCGCATCGCCGGAAAGCTACCATCTGATGAGCGCGGACGCCCAGGTGAGGCCGGCGCCGAACGCACCCAGCATGACGAGCGACCCCTGCTGGATCCGGCCTTGCCGCACGGCTTCGTCGAGTGCGATCGGTATTGAAGCCGCGGAAGTATTCCCATACCGGTCCAGATTCAACATGACTTTCTCCGGCGGGAGACCCAAGCGGTCAGCCACCGCGTTGAGGATGCGCACATTGGCTTGATGGGGCACGTAGAGGTCCAGATCGTCGATGCTCACATGGTTTGCGGCCAGCGTCTCCCTGGCAATTTCTTCCAACGTGCGGACCGCCACCTTGAAGGTCTCATTGCCCTTCATCTTGATGCAGTTCAATTTTTCCGCCAGCACCTTTTCGGAATGCGGCAAACGTGAGCCACCGCCGGGCACGGCGATCAATTCCCACAGGGCCCCGTCGGACCGAAGATGCGTGGACAGAATGCCGCTGGTCCCCTCGCTGGCACTGACCACCGCGGCCCCGGCGCCGTCCCCGAACAGCACGCAGGTATTCCGATCCGTCCAATCCGTGATCGCCGACATGACCTCGGATCCGACGACGAGCACATGGCGCATACCGGTTCTGACGTAGGCATCTGCCATGGACAGCGCATACACGAAGCCGCAGCAGGCGGCGGCCAGATCGCAGGCGGCGGCTTTCGTGGCACCCAGTTGATGTTGGATGAGACAGGCGGTGGCCGGGAGCGGATAATCGCCGGTACAGGTTGCAAGGAGAACCATGTCGAGGTCCGTCGCGCTGATGTTTGCAGCCTCGAGCGCACGGCGGGAAGCCTTCACCGCCAGATCGGAGCAGGCCTCTCCGGGCCCCACCACTGCACGCGCCCGGATCCCCGTACGCTCGGTAATCCATTGATCGGACGTGGCCACCATGCTCTCGAGGTCGGCGTTGGTGAGAGTTTTTGCGGGCACATACGAGCCGGTTCCGGTGATGCGGGCTTTCATGCCGTTGGTTCCTCGGTCGGCCGGCTGTGAGAAACGCTTTCTTCGATGTCGCGTTGGATCAGCGCATCCACGTGACTTTCAGCCAGGCCTTTGGCGCGGCGGATGGCGTTCTTGATTGCCTTCGCCGAGGAACGGCCGTGACAGATCATGGTAATGCCGTTCACGCCAAGCAGCGGCGCTCCGCCGAATTCGGCGTAATCAATACGACGTTTAAGCTTCACCAGCGGAGCTGCGATGAGCGGGTACGCCAGGCGTCCGAAAAACGATCCCGAAATTTCCTTGAACAACAGCTTTTTGATGGTATCGGCGACGCCTTCCGATATCTTGAGCGCGACATTCCCGATGAAGCCGTCGCAGACGACGACGTCCGCGTTGCCGCTGTAGACGTCGCGGCCTTCCACATTGCCGACAAAGTTCAAGGGACTGCTTTTGAGCAGCTTGAACGCTTCTTTCGTCACTTCGTTGCCCTTGCTGTCCTCTTCGCCGATGCTCAAAAGGCCGACCCGCGGATTGGGTTTCTTAAACAAGTGCTGCCCATACTCATTGCCCATGATGGCGAATTGCAGCAGGTGTTGGGCCGTGCAATCAACGTTCGCCCCCACATCGAGCATGATCGCCTCGCCCGTCAGCGTAGGCAGGCTGGTCGCGATGGCCGGACGTTCCACGCCCTTCATCAATCCGAGCACAAAGAACGACGCCACCATGCTCGCGCCGGTATTGCCGGGACTGACGACGCCCTGCGCCTCACCGCTTTTGACCAGCTCCGTGGCAATCCAGATGGACGAATCGCGTTTCTTTCTTGCGACAGCTGCCGGCGACTCATGCATTTCCACCACTTGCGGCGCATGCTTGATCGACAAGCGGCCGTCGGTGCAGCCAAGACGGTAACATTCGTCCGAAAGGATTTTCTCGTCGCCGACGAGAATGACATCGACGTTGAGTTCTTGCGCGGCCTGAAGCGCGCCCTCGATACAAGGAGCTGGACCATGGTCACCACCCATGGCGTCGAGAGCGATCTTCATAGTGGTGACGTCCTCACAGGAGGTGGCTGGAGACCCGATAACCGTGACGTTTGCAGCCGTACGGATGGGGCGAAAACTTCGCGTTGGCAACCGCCGGGTCTCGGCCGGACGGGGCTCTAAACTTCTTCGACCTGAATGACGGCCTTGCCCTTATAGGTTCCGCAATTCAGACAGGTATAGTGCGGCAGCTTCAGTTCGTGACATTGAGGACACACGGACATGCCGGGCGGGGTCACCCGCAGCTTTTGGGTCCGGCGCTTGTCCCGTCTCGCTCGTGAATGCTTGTGTTTTGGATTAGGCATGGTTCTTCCTCCAACAGCCGGTCATGGGAGCGCGGCCCTCTCGGCTGACTGATCAGTTTTTGGTATTGCGGATGACGCGTATCGCCGTTGAAGGCGCTTCTACCGGACACTGACAAGGCCCTTCGTTCAAATCTTTTCCACATCGTGCACACAATCCGGCGCAATTCTCCCGGCAGAGCGGCTGCATCGGGGCGGCCAGAATGATGTGCTCCCGCAGCATCGGGGCAAGTTCAATATGATCGCCTTGGTAAAAATAACGATCGTCGCCTTCGTCTTCCTGATCGACGTCCGTTTCGGTCTTCGGCGACCCCGGCCGTCCCTTGCGTGGCTCGCTCACTTTCGGCTGACGGGTGCCGACTTTCGATTCTTTCCCCTCGCGAGCAAAGGCCGCATGCACGGAAAACGCCAAGGCATCGTCGTATTCTTTCAGACAGCGGACGCATTGGCGGACGACGGTTCCCTCAAGGACACCGGTGACGGCGATCATCTCGTCGGCGTGCGCCAAGTCGAGGCTGATCGAGACGGGGCCGCGAAGCGTCGCATCAGTATCGGCGAGCCCCAGTTCGTCAGCCGCCACGTCTGCAACCAATGAGAGCCCTTCGGCCGTAATATCTGACACCAGCGGTGTGAGCACTCCCATCGTGATCCCTGTGTCGATTGCCATTCCCAACGCCGTTCTTACCGCTCTTCGGCAAAGCTGATCAGCGCAATGTGCCGCGCCCGCTTCACGGCGGTCGTCAGCTCACGCTGATGCCCGAGACAATTGCCTGAAATCCGGCGCGGCACGATCCGCCCTCGCTCGGTCAGAAAATTTCTCAACAGCCCTACGTCCTTGAAATCAATGGAGCCCTTGTCAATGCAAAACCGACAGGGGCGGCGCCGCTGAAAAAATCGTCCCCCGCCGCCTCCGTCACCCCGTCCGCCGCTGCCTCCGCGTTCACGTTCCATAATGTCCCTCTCTCAGTTATTGCGGTTCTTCGTATTCGTACCCGGCCTCTTCGTGCGCCGGGGCTTCGCCGCCGCCGGTGTGAGCGCCGCCGGCGTCGCCGCGTTTGGGCAGGAATGTGACGGTTTGCGCAACGACTTCGTGCTTGCTGCGCTTCTGCCCGTCCTCCGTCTCCCAGCGCCGCTGCTGCAGACGTCCGTCTACAATGATGCCGTTTCCCTTGCTGAGATACTGGCCGCAATGCTCCGCCTGCTTGCCGAACACGACGATGTCCACGAAGCAGACTTCCTCTTTGAGGTCATCCCCCTGCTTATAGCGACGGCTCACCGCCAGCCCGAGCGACGCCACCGGCGTTCCGTTCGGTGTGTACCGCAATTCGGGATTCCGCGTGAGATTGCCGATCAGGATGACTTTGTTAAACCCGGCCACCAGTCAACTCCTCAGACGGCGCGTCCGCGGCGCGGCGGGGCACCAGTTCTTTTTCGAGATGGACGGTAAGAAACTTGATGATGTTGTCTTCGAGGCGGTACGCGTGTTCCAACTCACCCACCGTATTGTTGGGAGCCTTGAAATAAAAGTATACGTAAGTGCCTTTTCGCTCCCGCCGGACTTCGTAGGCCAGCTTCTTGCGGCCCCAATTCTCGGACTTGATGAACTGCGCGCCGGTTCGGTCGGCGACGCCTTTCATCTTCTCGATGAGCGCATTTGTCTCCTCGTCGGAGACGGACGGACGAATAATGAACAGAGACTCGTAGAGCTCCATGCAGCGATCCTCCTGGACAAGGCCCCGGAACGCATCCGGAGCGAGGTGTAGGCGCAGCCTGAGATGGCGGCGAAGCCGAGAACCTAACACAGCCGAAACGGCTGATGCAAATAGGGTTTTTTCCGATTGACTCTGAGTCTGTTCTTTGTAACCATTGGATACACATAAAGCTCGTAGCCTGTACCAATGGAACGGCAGATCGCCTGTTTATTCATTCCTGCCTTCGAAATTGCGCTGGCCCGCACGGACAATGCGGCGCTCCGGAATCGACCGGTCGCCGTGGCCCCTGTTCATACCTCGCGGGCATTGATTCGCGAAGTGTCCCTTGAAGCGTCGCAGGAAGGCCTCCAGCCTGGCATGTCCGTCGAACTGGCGCGGATGCTGTGTCCGGCTGTACGGATCGTTGCGCCGGACTCCTCGCGTGTGCAGGCGGCGCATCACGAACTGCAACAGCGAGCGCTCGCCTGTGCGCCGGCATGGGAATCGATCAGACCCGGCTCGCTGTTTCTTGACTTCACAGGCACGACCCGGCTGTTCGGTCCGCCGATCGATACGGCCACCCGTCTCGGCCGCGAACTGACCCGTCACCAGGGATGGCACAGCGTCATCGGATTGGCGGGCAGCAAGCTCGTCTCCCAATTGGCTGCCACCATGCTGAAACGACCGCCACAAGTCCTCTGGATTCATCCCGGCTCCGAACCGCCCTTTCTCGCTCCCCTGTCGTCGATGTTGCTGCCCGGCCTCTCGCGCACCTCGACTTCACCGGTGATGCAGCGGCTCGAGGATTTGAACCTGCGTACGCTCGGAGCCATCGCCTCGGTGTCGCTGGCACATCTGGAAGCGGCATTCGGCGCGTCCGCCGCTCTCCTGCATAACTGGGCGTTAGGCATCGATCCTTCGCCCGTGCATCCGCCTGCCGCACAGCCGGTCATCGAACGGACCATCGTTCTCGACCCGGATGAAGTGGACGACTCTCTGCTCCTCGGACGGCTGTATGGCGTGCTGGAGAAACTCTGCGCCTTACTCCGGGAGCAGCAACGGGTCTGTCGGCGGCTGCGGCTCTCCATCCGGCACAGCGACCACGTCGAGCACACCGTGCATGAACGATTGCCGCAGGGCACCTGCTGGGAAGCCGATCTTCAACCGGTGCTCACGCGTCTGTTCTACCGGTGTCTGCGCCGGCGAGTACGCCTGACACGGCTAACGTTGCAGGCCGAGAGATTGGAGCTGCCGGCCGAGCAACTGTCGCTGTTTGATGAGGCAGCGCCGGTCCGGCCGTCATCCCATCGGCTGTCCACCGCCCTGGACGTCATTCGAGCGAGATTCGGCGAGCGCTCTGTGCGCTGGGGGAAAACGTTGCGATGACGCCCGCTTTCGTCCACCTGCACGTGCATTCGGAGTATTCGGCCATGCGTGGCGTGTCGTCCTTGGAACTCCTGTGCCGCTCCGCTCAGCGGTGCGGATTTCCCGCCATGGCCTTGACGGATACCAACGGATTGTATGGCGCGATCAGGTTCGTCGAAGAGGCCCGCCAACATGGCCTTCGCCCGATCCTCGGCGCCGAGTTGACGACCGGTGATCACCGGGCAATTCTCTTGGTCAAGACACCGGATGGGTATGCTTCACTCTGCCAACTCCTGTCGGAGCGGCATACCAACCTCTCATTTGACTTTCTCGAAGCCGTGCCGCGTTTTCGAGACGGCTTAATCGTGGCGACCGACGATGAATCTGCGCTTGTGCGATGGGCGGGGGAATCTCGGGAAGATCTCTACGTGGAATTGACTCCCGGGCCGGCGATGCATCCCACTCTTTTGCTCAGCCGCCGCCTCGGGCTCCCACCGGTCGCCACCAACCGTGTGCATTTTTCCCGCGCCCAGGAATTTTCGACGCATCGGTTGTTGCGCGCCATCGCGATGAATACAACCCTCTCACGGCTGCGGGACGACGAGTGCGCCGCCCCGGCGCAATGGCTGATGTCCGGCGTCTGCATGGCGCGGCATTTCCCTCATGTTCCTGAGGCCTTGGAAAACACCGTTCGCATCGCCGAAGCCTGCCATAGCGAATGGCGTTTCGGCGAGACAATTTTTCCTGCCTTCCGCCGAATGAAGGATGAGGAGGCCTTTGCCCTCCTGAAAGAGAAAACCTACGACGGAGCGCTCGGACGCTACGGCAGTCTGTCGCGGGAAGTCCGTGAACGAATCGACAAGGAATTGACGGTCATCCGGCAGAAACGTTTCGCCCATTATTTTCTCGTCGTCGAGGAAATCGTCCGCCAGGCGCCTCGTACGTGTGGTCGGGGTTCAGTCGCCGCGTCGATCGTTTCCTTTTGCCTTCAGATCACGCATGTCGACCCGCTGAAACATCACTTGTTCTTCGAACGGTTTTTGAGCCCCGGCCGTAAAGATCCGCCGGATATCGACATTGATTTTCCGTGGGACGAGCGGGACCCGATCCTCAACTGGGTGTTCCGGCAATACGGTGAGCGCCAGGCGGCAATGGTCGCAAATCAAAACAGCCTCGGCTTCCGCGCGGCGATCCGCGAAACAGCGAAGGTCTATGGGATTCCCGCCGCGGAAATCACGGCGGTCGCCGCGCGTGTCACCAGGCAACAAGCGCTTTTGCACTTTGCCCAGGCGCCGACCAATGAGCAATGGATCCGCCGGCTGTGCCGGGCTCTGACCCTCCAGGCGCCGTGGCCCTCCATTCTCAGAGACGCGCTTCAGACGCAAAATCATTTTCGCCATTTGTCAATGCACTGCGGCGGCGTCGTCATCGTTCCCGACGACATCCGACGGTATGTCCCCGTCGAGTTCACCGTGAAACGTCTGCCCGTCATTCAATGGGAAAAGGATCAAACGGAGGAGGCTGGGCTCGTCAAGATCGACCTGTTGGGAAACCGGTCGCTGGCCGTCATTCGCGACGCCATTGCCGCGGTAGCCAGTCATACCGGGCGGATCATCGATTATGCCGCATGGGATCCGCTGAACGACGAGAGCACACAGGATCTCATCCGGCACGGCGATACCATCGGTTGTTTTTACATCGAATCTCCAGCCACCAGGCTTTTGCTCAGAAAGCTGTGGAATGGCATGCCGTCGGACCGCCTCGCGTCGGCCGACGTCTTCGAGTATCTGGTGATGGTGTCGTCGCTGGTCCGGCCGGCGGCAATCACCTTCGTGAACGACTTCATCCGGCGGGCGCATGGGGAAGCACATCGCCCCCTACATCCCTTGATGGAATCCATTTTACAAGAGACGCACGGCATCATGGTCTATCAGGAGGATGTCACGAAAGTCGCCATGGCGCTCGCCGATTTTTCGTTCGACGATGCGGATCAACTCCGCAAGGTCATCAGCAAAAAGCATAAGCACCGGCAACTGCGGGATTATTACCACCAGTTCTGTCGCGGCGCCGCGAACAACGGTGCATCAGCCGCCACGATCGACAAGATTTGGAGGATGATCATGAGCTTTTCGGGCTACAGTTTCTGCAAGCCTCATTCGGCGAGCTATGCCCAGGTATCGTTCAAATCCGCCTATCTCCGTGCACACTACCCGGCTGAATTCATGGCGGCCGTCCTCAGCAATGAAGGCGGCTTTTATTCGACCTTTGCCTATCTTTCGGAGGCACGGCGGATGGGCCTGGCGATTCTGCCGCCGGATGTGAATGCCAGTGACTGGGCCTATTCCGGTGAGGGAGACCGGCTGCGGATGGGCTTGATGCAAGTGAAGACCATCCCAAAAGCGCTGGGCACCAAGATTATGGCGGAGCGCGCCGAGAGTGGCCCTTACCGGTCGTTTCATGATTTTTTACGGCGCGTGAACCCGGAAGTCGGGCATAGCCGCGCCCTGGTCCGCGCCGGGTGCTGCGATTCCCTCTCAGGTGAGCTGACGAGGCCCGCCTTATTATGGCGGTTGTATGCCGGACCCCAAGCCGAATCCGGTCCATTACCCGTCCCGGACGAGTATCCCGCCTCTCAAAAACGGACGCATGAGATCGAGTCGTTCGGGTTTCTCGCCAGCCGTCATCCCTTGACGCTGTACCGCAAGCCGATCGAGCAGCTGCAGCCGGTACCCGCCTCAGAAATGCACCGGTTCATCGGAAGCCGCATTACCATGGTGGGATGGCTCATCACCGAGAAGCCCGTTGAAACCAAACAGGGTCAGGCGATGGAATTCATTACCCTCGAAGATTGCACCGCCCTCTACGATGCGACGCTCTTTCCCGAGGTGTATCGGCGTTGCAGTCATCTACTGTCAGCCAACCGCGCCTATCTCGTCGAAGGACTCGTTGAAGCGTCCTTCGGTGTCGTGACGCTCACGGTGCTCGAGCTACGCAGCCTGGAGTCCGGGCCAGACGACGACCGCCCGAAAAGATCCGATCCACAAACATGGTATGATGATCCATGCGACGCCTCGTCCGATCCGCCCGTTCATTTCTTCCGGCTCACCTGACCATGGCTCAATTACGGGAGTCCTCAGCCGCGTGCACCGGATGCGACTTGTACAAGCATGCCACTCAAACCGTCTTTGGCGAAGGAAGCGTCCATGCGTCGCTCCTGTTCGTCGGCGAACAGCCGGGCGATCAGGAAGACCTGGCCGGAAAACCCTTTGTCGGTCCCGCGGGGAGAATGCTGGACAAGGCTCTGGCTGAAAGCGGCATTGCCCGTCGCGACGTCTACGTCACCAATGCCGTGAAGCACTTCAAGTGGGAGCCGCAGGGAAAACGCCGGAAGCACAAAAAACCGTCCGCTACGGAAATTGCGGCATGCCGGCCCTGGCTGGAAGCGGAAACACAGCTCGTAAAGCCGCGCGTCGTCGTCTGCCTTGGCGTCACCGCGGCTCAATCCGTGTTCGGCAAGACCGTCCGGCTCAACGAACTGAGGGGACGGGCGTGGAGCACGCCGCTTGCGGCCACCGTGTTCGTGACGGTGCATCCGTCGGCGCTCCTTCGACATCCTGAGCCAGCCGAACGAGAGCGCGAATACCGGCGCTTCGTCGAAGATCTCGAAAGCATCCGGAAGCATCTGCGGTCGAAGGCCGCATAAACGAAATTCATGCGGCGAAGACCGTCTTTCGCTAAGCCCTGCCTCCTCATCATCGACATGATCAATGAATTCGACTTTGACGGCAGCGCACGGCTGCTGCCGGCGATCGAACGGACAGCCCGCCGCATCGCTGCCGTCAAACGGCGCATGAAACGCGTACGCTGCCCTGTCGTATACGTGAACGACAATTTCGGAAAGTGGCGGTCCGATTTCCGAACATTGCTGGCCCGTTGCTTAAACGAGCAGTGTCGCGGGAAGCAGGTCGCAAGAATCCTCGCGCCGGAAGGCGACGATTACTTCGTGTTAAAACCGAAGCATTCAGCTTTTTATGCGACGCCGCTCGAACTCCTGCTCCGCTATCTGAAAGTCGACGGAGTGGTCATCACCGGCATCGCAGGCGATAACTGCGTGTTGTTCACCGCCGCCGACGCCTACATGCGCGAATTCAGCATCGCCGTTCCGGCTGATTGCGTCGTGTCTTTGAATGAGGACAGGAATCGATCGGCGCTGGAACACATGCGGGCATCCCTCAAGGCTGATACCCGGCCCTCGGGGAAGATACGTTTTCGTCGTGCGGCGTAATGCGACCGAGAGATCGCGTCACTTACCTGGCGGTTTCAAACCAGTAAATCACTTCGAACAGATGCAGATCCGTGCCGCGGCTCTCTGAGCCATAAATGGTCGCGTCCGAATAGTGTTGAAAATGATACCCCGCGCCAAACGGACCGGCGAAGCGGCTTGTGATACCGAACGTCCATACGAATTGAAAAGGACCGCCGAAATCCTGCGATCCAAATGTCTGGCGGGTGAAGAGGCCGCCGCCGGCGCCCATATCGATCGTGACGAGTCCGTCCTTGCGACCGAAGGCGATGTCGAGCGGGACGAATGTGAACACGCCAGCGGTGTCTTGCGCGCCCCTGAGGACACCGGCGGAGCCGAGCATGCGCATTCTGAAAATCCAGCCGGAGCCGACTTCCCACTCCCACGGGAGCCGCGCGGTGAGGGCGACATCACCCTGGTAGAACTTCTCCCTTTGTTCTTCGCCAAGCGGGGATCCGCCGCTGAATCCCCCTCTGAGCTGAAACGATTCAAGCGCGAGTTCGCCCGAGGTACTCAGGGACGGAAGTGAAATAATAAGCCCTGAGACTGCCAGACTTCTGCAGAGCGACAGACGGACCCTCCGAATAGGTGCCGATAGGCCGGCGTGCTCGCTCATACGTTGAATCGGAAGTACACAATATCACCTTCCTGCAGGACGTATTCTTTACCCTCGAGCCGGAAGAGCCCTTTCTCTTTCACCTTGGCTTCCGATCCGCAGGCCATCAGATCATCATAGTGATAGACTTCGGCCCGGATGAAGCCGCGCTCCATATCTGAATGGATTTTGCCGGCCGCCTGGGGCGCCTTCGTATGTTTCGGGATAGGCCACGCCCGCGATTCCGTCTCTCCGGCGGTGAAGAACGTGATGAGATCGAGGAGTGCATACGCTTCGCGCGTGAGGCGGACGAGGCCGGACTCGGTTAATCCCATTTCGCCGAGAAAGTCTCCCCGTTCTTCGTCAGGCAACGTTGAGAGTTCGGCTTCAAACTGGCCGCAGATTGTGACGACTCGCGCCGAGCGCTTTTCTGCAAAGTCGCGGACCATATTGACCATCATCGCATCGGCAGTCTGTTGTTCGGACACGTTGGCCACAAACAGGACGGGCTTCGCAGCGAGCAGCTGGCACTCATTGAGAATAAGCCGCTCCTCGGGCGTATAAGGGAGGTTGCCCAGCCATTCTCCCTTGTCCAGCAGGGCCATCAGCCTCGCGAGAAATTCGACTTCAAACGCGGCTTTTTTATCACCGGCACGGACCTTCTTGTCTGTTTTCTGCTTGCGGCGATCGAGCGTTTCGAGATCTGCCAGCATGAGTTCGGTTTCAATGACGCCGATGTCTCTGAGAGGATTTACCGTGCCGCTCACGTGCACGACATCGCTTCCCTGGAAACACCGTACGACGTGCAACAGGGCGTCGACTTCCCGAATATGGCCAAGGAATTGATTGCCCAGTCCTTCCCCTTTGCTCGCCCCTTCCACCAAGCCGGCAATGTCACGGACTTCCAGCGTGCTATACGTGGTTTTTTTGGACTTGAAAATGTCGGTCAGCGTGCGCAACCGCGGATCCGGCACGAGCGCAATTCCGGTATTCGGATCGACAGTGGCAAACGGATAATTCGCAGCCAGCGCACCGGCGGCAGTCAGTGCATTGAAGACGGTGGTCTTTCCCACGTTCGGAAGCCCGATCATGCCGCAACACAGTGCCATGCCTACCCCGTCGAGTCCTCTCTGCCGTTGTCCCGGTCCCGGACGTTGAATTGATTCATTGCAGTCTCAGTCCCGCGGTGAATCAGTGCTTCCAGCGCGTCGACGGCTCGCTCGAGGCAAGGCTCGATGATCTCCATCTCCTTGTCAGTAACGGCCTCCAGGACGTACTCGGCAGAGTCTTGTCCTGGCGCCGGACGTCCGATGCCGATCTTCAGCCGGAGGAACTCGGACGTGCCGAGAGCGTCGATCACCGACCTGATGCCGTTGTGCCCGCCGTGGCCGCCCGATTGCTTGATGCGCAGGCGGCCGGGCTCCAAATCCAAATCGTCGTGGACGAGAATGAGATCGTCGGGGGAGAGCTGATACTCGCGGAGTAGGCCTTTAAGCGGCGGCCCTGTGACGTTCATGAAATCGAGCGTGCCGGCGAGTTCTATCAGTTCCGATCCTTGCCGAACCGACGCCCGCTGCGCCCAACCGCTCCTGACGAGGCGACCAGCCCAACGCGCGGCAGCCTTCTCGATCACCCAGAAGCCGGCGTTGTGACGGGTCTTGGCGTATGTCGCGCCCGGGTTTCCCAGTCCTAGGATGAGGCGCAACGTTATTTCTTCTTCTCGGCTTCCTTCTTCTCCGCTTTTGGAGCTGCGGCAGCTGCGGCGCCTTCTTTCTTGTCTCCCGCCTTCGCCTCCGTACCGGCCGCTGGGGCAGCAGCTCCGGCAGCGCCAGGAGCAGCCGCAGCTTCCGCGCCTTCGACCGCTGCCTTACCCTTAGCCGCCACTTCCGGTTCCTTGGACCCTTCCGGACCGGCGGCTTGACTCGTCAGCAAGGCTTCGAGTTTGGCATCGGACATCGGGACCGCAACGCTGACCACCATTTGATCCGGATCGTCGAGATACCGCACGCCATCTAATTTGGTCATTTCCTTCAGATGGATGCCCTGGCCGATCGCGAGGGCCGAGGCATCGACTTCAATATGGTCCGGAAGCGCCCCCGGCAAACACTCGACGTGCAGTTCCCTCGTATTATAGTGGAGGATGCCTCCCTCTTTGACGCCGGTCGGAGTGCCGCCAATCACATGGACCGGTACTTTGACACGGATCGGCTTGTCCATCGAAATTTCGAAGAGATCCGCGTGCAGGACTTGTCCTTCGACCGGATCCACCTGGAAGTCGCGCAACAACGCCGTCCGTTTCGGGTTAGATTTCGCCCCATTGACGGTCAACGTAATGAGCGCCGTACTGCCGGCCTGAGACTTGAGAATCCTCGTCAACGGTTCAGGCTCGATCATCAACAACAAACACTCGCCCTGGCCATACAGCACGGCGGGAACTTTCCCGCTTCGCCGAAGCTGACGTGCTGCGCCTTTTCCGGATTTTTCCCTCACCGTCACTGCCAAATCGAATTTCATGATGCTCCTCGCTCTCCCTTAATGACGCTGCCTAGGCAAACAGCGAACTGACTGATTCGTCGGCATGTATGCGCCGGATGGCCTCACCGAGCAGGGGCGCAACCGACAACTGGTGAATCTTCGGACAGGCACGCAGCTTCTCCTGCAATGGAATCGTATTGGTGGTCACGACTTGCGTCAGGCCTGACTGCTCGAGCCGTTCGAGGGCAGGTCCTGAAAGCACGGCATGCGTGCACGCCGTCCACACTTCCCGGGCTCCCTTGTCGGTGCAGGCCTGAGCGCCCTGCACAATGGTTCCGGCCGTGTCGATCATGTCGTCCAGCAACAGCGTGCTCTTGCCCTTGATGTCTCCGATGATATTCATGATCTGCGTTTGATTCGGACCCTCTCTGCGTTTATCGATAATGGCGAGACTTGCCTGCAAGCGCTTGGCGAAGGCTCGGGCTCGTTCCACGCCGCCCGCGTCAGGCGAGACGATGACCAGGTCGCTGACCTTCTTCTTCGTGATGTAATCGAGAAGCACCGGCAGGGCGTAGAGGTGGTCGACCGGCACGTTGAAAAAGCCCTGAATTTGTCCCGCGTGCAAGTCCATCGTCAGCACCCTGTCGGCGCCCGCCGTCGTAATGAGATCGGCCACGAGTTTCGCCGTAATGGGCACCCGGGGCTGGTCCTTCCGATCCTGCCTGGCATACCCGAAATAGGGAATGACAGCGGTGATGCGGTAGGCCGAGGAGCGCTTGAGCGCGTCGATGATGATGAGCAACTCCATCAGGGAATCGTTCACGGGACTGCATGTCGATTGCACGACATACACATCCGCCCCGCGCACGTTTTCTTCTATTTTGACGCGGATTTCCCCGTCGCTGAACGACGATACCGTCGCCTCGCCCAGCTTCACGCCGAGATAGGCGCAGATCTCATGAGCGAGGGCAAGATTCGCATTGCCAGAGAAAATCATCAATTCTCTGCTCATCGGTCCCTCATTGACTTCCTGCGCAAAAACAGGAAGTGCTGCTCGTACGTGGTTCGTCTCGACGGCGGGCGTCGGTGGGTATACTCTCGAACCCGCCACCCTTGTATTCGCTGCGCGCTGTTGAGGAAGCCAGCTAAGGGACTGAACTGTAACGGAATTCGAGGAAGGTTGTCAACCGAGATCCGCCTCGATCGACGACGTTTAGGAGACTTGTATCGGTCTTAAACACGTCGGAACGACAACGACTTGCAGTCCCTCGCTGCCCTCCAGATGCGCCCCAGCGCGGCAAGCCGCCGATTCGTCATCGAACATGCCGAAGACCGTCGCACCGCTGCCCGACAATAGGGCGATTCGAGCGCCAAGATCCAGGAGGGTGCGCCTGATGTGTCGGAGCAGAGGATGCTTCGCAAACACCGGTGCTTCGAAATCGTTCTCGGCGGCGGCTGTCAAGTCGCTCCATGTGAACCGATTCCGCCGGTCCATTGCTGCGTGCTGCTCGGACAGCGGACGCACCGCAGTTCGTACCGCCGCTAGCTGCTGATAAGCCCACTGTGTTTCGACACCGAACGCGGGTTTGACGAGTACGATCCAGCGACTCCCTTCGACGGTGACCGGCCGCACAGTCTCCCCCCGTCCGCATACGATGGCACTGGGCGCAAAGAGGAAGAAGGCTACGTCACTGCCCAGAGCCTGGCCGACTTCGGCCATCTTGGCCGTCGACCACCCAAGCCTCAGCAACTGATTGAGGCCCAAAATGGTCGCCGCGGCATCGCTGCTTCCGCCGCCGAGGCCGGCGCCCATCGGAATCCGCTTGCGCAAGTCTAGGTCAACTCCGACAGACAACCGGGCATGATCGAGAACAGCGGCAGCCGCCTTCGAAACGAGATTGGTCTGATCGGAGGACAATCCGTCCGTATCGCAGGTCAATCTAATTCCAGGCAAGCTTGAGCCCACCTTAATCCGGACCTCGTCTGTGAGCCCGACGGTATGCATGACGGACCAAAGATTGTGGTAACCGTCGGGACGCCGATCCAGAATGCGGAGAATCAGATTGATTTTCGCGGGAGCATGAACGGTGAGCGATGTGTCGGCGGGGAGAAAGGCTGACTGACCCTTAGTCACGGCCTCCTTTTATAGCATACTTCTCCAAGCGATACCGGAACGACCGCGTGTTGAGTCTCAGCAGCCTGGCCGCTTTCTTCTTCACCCACTTCGAGCGTTCCAGGGCCCTCATGAGGAGGTCTTTCTCGATCCCATTGATGAGGCCTTCGAGGTCCAGTCCTTCTTCCGGAAGGTCCGCGGGTACGCCTTGAGACTGCTGGGGCGCGACCGCATGATGCAACCAGCCGCGGATATCCGCGTCACCGACCGCGGCCCCCGTCGAAAACGCGACGACCCGCTCGATCAAATTCTCGAGCTCCCGTACATTTCCCCGCCATTCGTGTCCGAGGAGCACATGCATTGCCTCCGTGGTGAGCGTAGGGGCCGGCCTTCCGCTCTCCTGCGAAAATTTTTCCAAGAAATGCGTGACGAGCAAGGGGATATCGCCTGCGCGCAGCCGGAGCGGAGGAAGGCGGATGGGAATGACGTCGAGGCGATAGTAGAGGTCTTCTCTAAACGATCCGTCGGCGACGGCTTTCTCGAGGTCGCGGTTCGTGGCAGCGATGACCCGCACATCGACCTTCATGTCTTGGTTGCCGCCGACGCGACGGAATTCCCGCTCCTGAATGACCCGCAAGAGCTTGACTTGGATCGCCGGGGTCGTGTCGCCAATTTCGTCCAGGAAAATTGTTCCGCCGTTGGCGATCTCGAACAAGCCAGCCTTGTTGGCCACCGCGCCCGTAAACGAGCCCTTCATGTGGCCGAACAGTTCGCTCTCCAGCAAGGTTTCAGGCACGGCGCTGCAATTAACCGCGACGAAGGGCATGCCGCTTCGGACGCTGTTATAGTGGATGGCGCGGGCGACCAATTCCTTGCCCGTGCCGCTTTCCCCGCAGATCAGCACGTTGCTTTTTGAGTCGGCCACCTTGCGGACGACGTCGAAGACTTTTTGCATCGCTTCACTTTGTCCGACGATCTGCGCAAAGGAAGACTGGCTCGCGATTTCGCGCTTGAGCAGCATGTTCTCCGTCGAGAGCCGTCGCTTCTCGAGGGCGTTCCGGATGATGAGTTGCACCTCATCCACCTGAAAGGGCTTCGTGAGATAGTCGTACGCGCCTTGCTTCATGGCTTCGACGGCGGAATCGGCTGTGCCAAACGCCGTCACGACCAGGACCACCGTATCAGGGGACGAAGATTTCACGGCCTTAAGCACATCCATTCCGTCGGCTTTCGGCATGCGAAGATCTGTAATGACGAGGTCATAGATCTCTTTGTTGACCTGGCCGATGGCTTGCTCGCCGTCGGACGCCTCCGTCACCTCATAGCCGGCGCGCTTGAGCATGATGCTCATCACTTCGCGGAGGCTTTTTTCGTCATCGACGACTAAGATCTTTTCCACGGCGTTCGTCCTTCATGCCACAGCCGCACACCATCATCTCCGGAACGAGGGAGGCACACCACGAACCGGGCTCCGTGCGGTGGATGATTTTCCACTTTGATCCAACCTCCGTGCAGATCGACGATGCGATGGACGGCGGCGAGCCCTAACCCAGAGCCCTGCTTCTTGGTCGTAAAAAACGGCAGAAAGATTTTGTCGAGATTTTCGGCAGCGATGCCTTCACCGGTATCGTGGAACGCGATTTCCACCACGTCGCCTTTCCGCCCGGCGGCATCGATGTGGCGGCATCCCGTCGTGATGGTCAATTGCCCGCCGTCCGGCATGGCATCGAAAGCATTGGTCGCGAGGTTCCAGAACACTTGCCGCATCTGATTTTCGTCGACCTGAGCGAAGAGGGAACCGCCGGCCAATGACGTTGCGATGGCCACCTGTTTTCTGTTCCGCGCTTCATGTTGTACCAGATCCAGTGTCTCGGCAAGAATTTTGTTTATATTGTGCTCCGCCAGGTTGAGCGCCGGAGGTCTCGCATACTGAAGAAATTCGGTGATGATCGCGTCAAGTCTTGTCGCTTCGCGGACCGCGATGTCCATCAGCCGTCGGTCCGTGGCATCGGCAGCCGCGTCCTTGCGCAACATTTGCATGGCGCCGGCCAAGGCTCCCAGCGGGTTCCGAATTTCGTGCGCCATTCCGGCCGACATCTCTCCCAAATTGGCCAGCCACTCCTTGCGTCGCATTTCTTCTTCGAGATCCCTGATTTGGGTCAAATCCTTGAAGACTCCCACCAATCCATGGGGCTCTTCCCGCTCGTGCAGCGGCGACACGGTCATGCCGAGCACGAGCCGATTGCCACTGGCGCTTTTGCATTCGACCTCGAAGCGCGTCATGGCGGACAGCCCTGGCAGAGGAGCGTCATCCGAACACCGGCCCGGATGCCAGTTGAAGATTTCGCGCCAGGACCGTCCCAGTACCTGCATCACCGAATAACCCGTCACTTCCTGCGCGGCGGGGTTGAACGAGGTGATGGCTCCCGCCGCATCGGCGGTGAAGACTCCGCTGCTGATGCTTCTCACGATGTTTTCGTGGAAGGCTTGGAGCCTGGTGAGTCCTTGCTCTTTCTCACGCAGCGATTGATCGGCCTGATGGAGCTGGTCCGCCAGCGTCCCGCTCAATAAGCCGACAACGAGCAGAGCCAACGCATAGACGCCGAACGTTTGAAGTGTCGCAGCAGCGTTAACCCTGGGGAGCTGAGCCGCCCAGCCGGGAGCAAGCCCGTAGAGCTGCGCGTTGGTGACGATGCCAAAGATGATGACGCACGTACAGGCGGCGTAGAGTCCCACTCGGCGCTGCGGTATAAGGCTGGCCACCGTTACGGTGATGACGTAGAGCACTGCAAAGGGGCTTTCCACTCCGCCGGTGCGCGCAACCAGCACCGTTTCAAGCAGAAAATCAATGCCGACCTGCGTCCAAAAAAAGGTCGAGAGAGCCGGCGGCGATTTGAGAATGGGCAGAAGAAGCGCGGAAGGAATCGTCAGGGCGTAGGTCAGCACGATGAGCGCGTAGAAGGTCTCGAGACGCGCACCGGTCGCTTCAAAAACGAGCGACATCGCGAGCATCAGGGTGACGAACGTCACCCGCAGCCCCATTAGCCAATGAAGCCTAGCCCGCAGCGCATCCATGAGTTGTCACGGTAAAGAGGTGCCCGCCCGCACGGAGCAGGCGATGAAGGACATCTTGCGGCGACCGTAAAAATTTACCCAATCGCGGACGCCATCTTGAAAATAGGCAGATACATGGCGATCACAATGAAGCCGATCACGACGCCCAAAAACACCATCATCATAGGTTCGAGCAACGACGTCAGTGAGGCGACTGCCTGGTCAACCTCATCTTCGTAGAAATCTGCGATCTTCGAGAGCATGGCGTCAAGGGCGCCGGTCGATTCACCGACGGCAATCATGTGGGTGACCATCTTTGGAAAGACCTGGCTGGCGGTCAGGGGATCGGCGATGGTCTTACCGCCGCTGATGCTCACGCGGGCGTTCAGCAACGCCTCTTCGATGACTTTGTTGCCGGAGGTTTTCGCACAAATGGACAACCCGTCCAGAAGCGGGACTCCGCTCGACAGGAGCGTGCCCAGCGTCCTCGTGAACTTCGCGACGGACGCCTTGCGAATGAGATCGCCGAAGATAGGCGTCTTCAGCAGGAACTTGTCGATCGCCATCCTTCCCTTCGGCGTAGCGTAGTATTTTTTTACCGACACGACCGCACCGACCATGATGCCTACGCCGATATACCAATAAGATTGAAAGGCGTTGCTGATATCGATCACGATCTGCGTCGGGCCCGGCAAGCCGACCTTGCCATTGGAGAGTTCCTCAAACATCTTCGCGAAAATGGGGATGACGAAGATCATGAGCACGGTGATCACAATCCCGGCGACGCCAAGAATTGCCGATGGATAGATCATGGCTGATTTGATCTGGCCCTTGAGCTTCATCGCCTTTTCGATGTGTTTGGCCAGGCGGGTCAAAATGGTGTCAAGGAGACCACCCACTTCGCCGGCGTGCACCATATTTACGTAGAGGTCGTCGAACACTTTAGAGTGCTTCCGCAACGCGTCTGAAAACGTGGAACCTGCTTCCACCTGCCCTCGCACATCGCCAACCGTCTCACGCAGCACTTTGTTTTCGGATTGCGTCGACAGAATTTCCAGACACTGCACCAGCGGGAGCCCGGCGTTGATCATCGTGCCAAATTGTCTCGTAAAAACGACGAGGTCCTTGTCGGTCAGTCCGGAGCCAAAGCTGATCTTGATTCCGCCTAGACCGGTTTTCTCCTCGAGGCTCGTGACAACGACGCTTTGCTTACGAAGCTGGTCGACCGCCTCGTCCTTGCTTTTGGCGGTAAGTTCGCCTTTTTTTACCGCTCCGGATCGTGTCCGCCCGACATACGCAAAGGTCGCCATAGGTCACTCTTACCCCAAGAAGGTCGTCACCGATCTGGTTTCAACGGAGAAATACCTACTGGGGGAGTCTACTGGCAGCCTCAAAACCTGTCCAATAAATTCAGGATCTATGCGGTGACATCAAGGCAGTGAAAGGAGCGAACGATTGACGGCTCAGGATGGAGCGGCACCCGCGGATCGATACCCTCGATACAGGTAATGACACCCCGAGCAAACGGTAAATCCGACCATGCCGATCAACAGCGGATTGAGCAGGGTGGGATCCATCTGGCGGGAGCTCAAAAAAATCACCAACAGGACGTAGGACAGCTGGAGAAAGGTCGCCCCTTTTCCGAGAAACGTCGGCGCAATGTCGATGTTCGACTCCGTGAACTGTGCCACAGCGGTTCCGAGCAGAAGCATGGCATCGCGGCTGACGACAACGATGGTCACCCAGGAGGGAATCAGATGAATCACCGACAAGGTCACGAATCCGGACGTCAGCAAAAGTTTATCGGCCAAGGGGTCGAGGAAGGCGCCGAGGCGCGTGCGTTGATTGGCGGCTCGTGCAATGGTTCCGTCCAGTGCATCGGTAATTCCCGCCAACAGTAAGACTCCCATCGCCCCATCGAACCGCTCATATACCAATAACCCCACATAAAGCGGGATCAGCAGAATGCGAAGGATGGTCAAACTGTTGGGGATATTCATGCCGTCTTAGCACATGCGGCAGCGACGCGGACGGAATGATAGGTGCGCCCTGCAGTGAAGTCAACGGCTTGCAGTCAGCGCCTGATCTCCCTATACTGCGGCCTCCGCACGGGAGAGGGAGGGGCTATGAATGCGCTGGCGTCATTGTTCAAACGAGACGGACTCATTGAGAAGCATCAGGTAGAGGGGGTCGACCCGAGCGATCGCTACTTCAATCGAGCCGTATTGGTCAATCGAACCTCTTCGGGATACGCCGGAAAAGTCATGTACGAAGCCTTGACGGTCGAAGGCCAATCACACCCTACCATTGCGGCTGCCGTGACAGAACTCGTTCAACGACTGCAGGCCCTCGGATTCACCCGCTTGAGAACGCGAGCCAACTTCAAGGGCGCCAAATACCTCGCGGAAAAAGAAACCTGGATAGAATATCCCGATCCCGCCTGAGCTACGGAAGCGCGAATTCACGATACACGAGATCATGGATCATCGGCCGGAACGCGCGAATCGCGTCATTTTTGCGGCTCGGGTGCACACGGTTGGTGAGCAAGACCACCTCCAGGCTCCGCTGGGGATCGATCCACAATGACGTGCCGGTAAAACCAAGATGGCCGAAAGATTCGGCGGAGAAGTACGTACCTGACGAGGAAGGCGTGCTCGGCGTATCCCATCCAAGAGCCCAGCTGGATCCTGACGGACGCGGTTGCCTCTTCGTGAACTCACGCACCAGATGACGATCGAGGGTTGAAGGGGTTCCTTGAAGGCCTTTCAGCCATGCGCCGGACACTGCCAGCACGCCCTGCGCGGTTCCGAACAGACCCGCATGGCCCGCCACGCCGCCCATTGCCGCGGCATTTTCGTCGTGCACCTCTCCTTTCAAGAGACGTTTCCGCCAGTCATCCCATTCGGTCGCCGCAATCGACCCGCCAAACCTTGTGGATGGCGGCCGTGAAGCCTTCGCGGTACGATTGAAATACAGCGATTGCCCACCAAGCGGCTGCACCACGGCCATGTCGAAGTACTCGTCGAGCAAGAGGCCGCTCGCGCGCTCCACGGCCATACCCAGCAGGATGAACCCCAAATCGCTGTACAGATGTTGCTGCCCGAGCTCATAGGCCAGCGGCTCCGCGGAAACGAGCCGCAATACGGTTTGACGTACAACTTCTGGGTCCGCGCTTCCCCAAGCGACTCCCTCGGCATGCAGGCGTTCGTATAGAGGGCGCCAGCCGGGCAATCCCGAACGATGACACAACAGATCGCGCAGCGTCGCAGCGCCAATCGGAGACTCCTTCAATTCAGTGAGGATACCGCCGACGGCGGCGTCGAGTTCAAGTTTTCCTGCTTGCACGAGCAAGAGAACAGAGGTGACCGTTGCCAGCGGTTTTGTCAGTGACGCCAAGTCATAGATGGTTGAACTCCGAACGGCTTCGGCCCCCGGCTCCGCCGACAGGCGCCCTGCGGTGACGAGCAGCTGTAGTTGGCCGTGCACCCGAGCCACCAACACTCCGCCGGGGAACACTCCGTCGAGCACCGCTTGATCCAACGCAACTTGAATGGCGCCCGTGTTCTTCATCGGTGATTAGACATCGTGCCGTGAGACCGAAGGGCTGTAAAAGGCGGAAAGAGCCATGAGGACTGGCAGATAGGCCGGACGTCGGAGGGAGGGATAACGGGGTGGACACTGGATACTCAAGGCGCCCTTTGAGAGGCTTCTAAATTGCGGGGCTCGACTCTCCCTCCAGCTTGTGCTCGGCATGTGTCGCCCCATCGTGGAAGGCCTCTTGTTCCTCGACTTCCAGCATGCGCTCGAAGGTACGCAACGTCGCCCGCAACCGTTCGACCATCAGCAGCCGCTGCTTCTGGAGCGCCGAAAGATCCCGCTGCGTATTGGACAGCTCCACCCGGGCCTGACGGATCATTTCACCCGCCTTCAATTCGGCTTCCTTGATTACGAGCTCAGATTCACGCTGCGCGCTGCGCTTCACGTCCTCCGCCAGTGACTGGGCCGAGACAAGCGTATTGGAGAGCGTCATCTCCGTGCGCTTGAGTTCGGTCAGTTGCTGTTCGAGAAACACGATCTTCTCCCGCTGGACAGCACCGTCCCGGTTGAGCTCTTCGACGGTTTCGGCGATCTCCTCAAGGAAGCGGTTGACCTCTTCCTTGTCGTAACCACGGAAGCTCGTCTTGAACACCATTTGTTGGATGTCGAGCGGTGTCATTTTCATGGCTGTCCTCCTCTAAGCGATCTCAACCGATGACAGTCCCCATCTGAAAAAGAGACGGCACAATGAATTTTTGCAAAAACATAATTATGAGGATAAGAATGATCGGCGACACATCCACGCCCAGCTTCCAACCGATCATCCTTCGAAGCGGAGCCAACGCAGGCTCGGTCACTTTTTCGAGGAACTGCACAATCGGGTTCCAGGGGTCAGGATTAACCCATGAAATGAGTGCACGGGCAATTACTACATACATATAGAGTTCCAGGGCATAGTAGACCACGGAGCCTAGTGCAGTAAAAAAATTGTTCACAACAAACATCAGCGGGCAAGCTCCTGTGAGCGTTTCGTGGCCGCTTCGACGGCCCCCATCAGTGTAGCACGGAACCGGCCCTCTTCAAGCCGATGCAGGCCCGCGATTGTCGTGCCGCCTGGCGACGCCACGCGGTCCTTGAGTTTCGCGGGATGATCGCCTGACTCCAACACCATTTTTGCGGCGCCGAAGACGGTTTGAGCGGCCAAGACCTCCGCGGTTTGCCGGGGAAGACCCATCTTCACGCCGCCGTCTGCCAGCGCTTCGATGGCTTGAAACACATACGCGGGACCGCTACCGCTCAGGCCGGTGACCGCATCCATGAGACGCTCGTCGATGGCAACCACACGGCCCACTGCCTGAAAGACGGCTTGTCCGATGTCTTGATCGTCCTCGGAAAGCGTACTGCTCCATGCAAGCGCCGTCATGCCTTCCCTCACCAGGGCGGGCATGTTCGGCATCGCGCGAATGACGCGTTGGGCCGCCGGGGCATGGCTCGTGATCGCTTGAATCGTCACTCCCGCCGCGATGGAGATGACGAGCACACGGTGAAGTTCTTCGCTGAGTTCCTGCACTATGGCCGCGAGCACCTGTGGCTTCACCGCAAGGACTACGACATCCGCCCAGGCGACGGCCTCCCGATTGTCACAACCGACCCGCACGCCGAACCGGCTTTTCAATAGATCACAGCGCGCAGCCACACGGTCGGTGGCCCACAATGATTCGGGACGGCAGACGTTGCCGGCAAGGAGGCCGCCGATCATCGCCTCGGCCATTTGCCCTCCGCCGACGAACGCGATTTTCTTGGTCAACGGACTAGTCACGCCGCCCTCCGAATATCGCCGTCCCGAGACGGATCAACGTCGCCCCTTCTTGTATAGCGACTACATAATCGTTCGACATGCCCATGGAAAGCTCATGAAGCGAAATGCGTGGAATTCCTCGGGCCATCATTCGCTGAGCGAGCTCCCGCAGACAGCGGAAGTGCGGCCTCGAAGCTTCCGGATGGGAGGCAGCCGGAGGAATGGCCATGAGCCCCTGCACCGCCACGTGTTCCAGCGCGGCCAATCGAGGAAGCGCCTTTTCGACGTCCTGGGGCAAAAAACCGGCTTTAGATTGTTCTGCCCCCACATTAATCTCGAGCAATACCTTCTGCCGAAGTCCGATCGCCGCAGCACGTCGATCGATTTCTGTCGCCAGCTCGACGCTGTCGATGGAATGAATTACTTCAAAGACTCCGACGACCGCCCTCACCTTTCGCCGTTGGAGCTGGCCGATAAAGTGCCACGTAATCCGGTCCCGCTTCAGCGCCTCGATCTTCGGCAGGGCTTCTTGCAGGCGGTTTTCACCGGCAATTTCGAGGCCCCCTACGATCGCGTCTCGGATACGTTCCGGAGGAACTGCCTTTGTCGCCGCCACCAACCGCACGTCGCCTTCTTTCCGGTTGGCTTCCCGTATGGCGCGTTGCATGCGGTCAAATACGAGTGCGAGACGATCCCTGACTGAGTCACCGGTCTCGGCATCCATATACGCCTGGTCGAACGCGCTGTTCCCGCGGTGGCGTATTCTACCGAAATCGCGGATGGCGCGGCTAGCCGCGCGGCACCAAGGCGATCCCACTGACCATGGTCCCGTTGACACGTCCCTCGCGGCGATAAGAGTAGAAGAGTGCGGGATGGCAGATCGTGCAAACGTTGACGATGGTGATGTGTGCCGATGAAATACCGCTCTCGGCGGCCTGCCGTCCCACGAGCGCTTTGAGATCCAATTGTGCTTTGCTGCCCCGGTCATTCCTGAGCAATGCCGGCCAATCCTGACGGCGGGTGCGCAACGGGGCGAGCACCGTCTCGTCAACCTCATAACAACAGGGACCCGCAGACGGACCGATGCTCACGCGAAGATCACCGGCCTGGATTCCGAACCGTGCGACCATTGATTGGATCGTTTTCGGTACGATGCCGGCCAACGCACCTCGCCAGCCGGCGTGGACGGCTGCAACGGCGTTCTTGCGGCGATCATAGACGAGCACCGGTACACAGTCGGCAGTTTTCACCACCACCGTGACGCGGGGCTGATCGGTGATCAACGCGTCCCATCCACCTTCGAAACGATCACCTGCCGTTACCGGCCGATCAACGATCAATGCGTCGGTCCCGTGCACTTGCTTGACGGACAACAGCCAGGCATGGCGTTCACCGTCCGCAGCCGGCGACGGCACCCCCGTTTCATAGGCAACCGGGGAATGGTGCCGCGTCCCGAAAAAGTGCCTCACGCCGTCCTTGGCCGAGGCGAACGCGGGTACGGTAATGAGCGATGCGGTCACGGGAAACCTTTCTCAGGACTGGATCCGGGTCAGTCCGTTTGCTTTCTCAGGAAAGTGGGCACGTCCCACTCATCGTCGGCCGCGACGGCCAGGCGCTCAATGGCCTCACGTTGGTCTCCCATCCGCCGTAAATAGGTGGGCCGGTCGAGATCTTTGTGCGGCCGGTCGGCCACCGCTGCTCCGACGGCGTTCGATCCCGGCTGCGCCGCTCTGACGGTGCGCGCCGCGGCGACACCGACCGGCATGGGCTGCTCGTCCCTTTCAAAGCCTGTTGCGATCACGGTGACCACAAGGTCGTCGCCCATGTCCGGATTGATCACTTGCCCGACGATGATATTCGCCTCGGCATCCGCCGCCTGCTGAATGATGGATGCTGCCTCTTCGATCTCATGCAAGGACATGTTCGGTCCGCCGCTGATGTTCAGCAGCACACCTCGAGCTCCTTCGACGCTGCCTTCTTCAAGCAGAGGGCTGCAGATCGCTTTTTGCGCCGCTTCGATTGCACGATTGGTCCCGCGTGAAACCCCCATGCCCATCACTGCCCGGCCGGTATGGGACATCACGGTGCGCACGTCCGCAAAGTCCACGTTCACGTGCCCGGTCGTGGTGATGACATCCGCAATGCCTTGAATCGCCTGGCGCAACACATCATCCGCTACTTTAAAAGCGTCGAGCAGAGGCGTCGCCTTGTCGACGATGCCGAGCAAACGTTGATTGGGAATGACGAGCAGCGTATCAACGTGCCGTCTCAAATCTCTGATGCCTTCATCGGCATGAGTCATCCGGCGATGGCCTTCATACGAAAACGGCTTTGTGACGACTCCGACCGTCAGGATTCCCAGTTCCCTGGCGATGCTCGCCACGATCGGCGCCGCGCCGGTCCCGGTCCCCCCTCCCATACCCGCGGTCACGAACACCATGTCGGCGCCTTCGAGACACTCCCGGATTTGATCTTTGCTTTCCAGCGCCGATTCCTTTCCTATTTCCGGCTTGGCGCCGGCGCCCAATCCTCTGGTTCGCTCGGGACCGAGTTGAACCTTGTACGCCGCACGCGAGCGGTCCAAGGCCTGCAGGTCGGTGTTGGCGGCAATGAAATCCACGCGGGCCAGGCCCGACGTAATCATGGTGTTCACGGCATTGCATCCGGCGCCGCCCACACCGATGACCTTGATGCGGACGGGCGACAGGCAATCCTCTTGGAATGAGAACATCAGGACACCTCCCTTGGCGCAAGGCCGTGCCGCGCGCCGGTTAAGTTAAAAAAACTCAAACATCCACGACTTCATTCGATCCAACATCCGGCCGATCGGTCTGCCGCTTCTGAGTCCCGCCGTGGCCGTTTCCTCCGTGTGGCGCCGCGCATGGAGGAGCAAACCCACTCCGGTTGCATGCATGGGATTACTGACGATGTCCCGAAGCCCGCCGATACCGCTGGGCGCTCCACGACGGGCCGGAAGATTCAGCACGTGTTCAGCGGCGTCGGGCATGCCCTCCAATAACGAGGTCCCCCCTGTGAGGACGACGCCCGCTCCGAGCATGCCTTCATAGCCCGCGCGGGTGATCTCCCGCCGGACCAGTTCGAACATTTCTTCCACGCGCGGCTCCAGAATCTCCGCAATGTCGCGTCTGGAAAACGTTCGAGCCGGCCGATCGCCGACCGAAGGCACTTCAACAGTCTCATGTCCCTGCACAAGGTCGGTTCTGGTCACCCCGTGCTGGACTTTGATTTTTTCAGCGTCTGTTTGAGAGGTCAGCAGCCCGATGGCAAGATCTTTCGTCAGATTTTGCCCGCCGATGGGAAGAACCGCCGAATGTCGTATGCTGCCATCCAGGTAGATGGCCAGGTCGGTCGTGCCTCCGCCAAGATCCACCATTGCCACGCCGAGATCGCGCTCTTCCTGACTAAGCACGGCTTCGCTCGATGCCAGCGGCTGCAGAATGATGTCAACGACGTCGAGTCCGGCCCGGTTCACGCTTTTAATGATGTTCTGCGCCGAGGTGACCGCCCCCGTAATGACATGAACATTGACTTCAAGGCGATTGCCCGACAGTCCGAGGGGCTCCCTCACGCCTTCCTGCCCATCCACCATGAACTCACGCGGCAGGACATGGAGAATCCGGCGTTCATGCGGGATGACGGCGAGCGTTCGAGCGCTTTCGATGGCGCGGTGAATATCCTCCCGGGTAACCTCGGACTTCTTCAGCGCCACGACCCCTTTACAATTTTCCGCCGAAATGTGGCTGCCGGCGATGCCCGTATAGACTGAATTGATTTGCACCGCCGCCATCAATTCAGCTTCCTCGACCGCCTTCTTGATCGATTCAACGGTGCTCTCGATGTCGACAACGACCCCTTTGCGAAGGCCGCGGGACGGGCTTGAGCCGACGCCGATGATGTTCAGCGTGCCCTCTTCGGTCACCTCAGACACGATGGCGCATATTTTCGTGGTGCCGATATCCAACCCGACGAGAATTTGCTCTCGTTTGGCCACGCCCTCACCCCCTTTCCCGAACAATCACCCGGTGGTCGTACCGCAGATCGACGTCGTGCGCCTCTAACCTTCGACCGTCAAAAGCGGGCATTCGGAACGCCGCCTTCACTTGCACGAACCTGTCCCATTGTTCTTTCAGCGCTTCGCTTCCGAAATGAAATCGCACACCTTTTGCCGAAGCGACGATATTCACTGGGTGGCTCACATCGATTTCGATGCGGCCGTCCAGCGCTTCGGCCATCGACTTGGCTAATTGAATTGCGGACTGTAGCCGCTGCTTCAACCGAAGGTCGCCTTGCGCCAACAGACTGCCGTCGACGCCGAACAGGAGCGGCAGCGTGGGTTGGTCCTGTTCGCCAAGACGCGCCAGCACGACGCCCTCTTCATCGATCAGTAACTGTTCAGACCCGGTGCGCGCGATGGCCGCCGGTTTTCGTTCAACGATCGTCACGCGGAGGGCGTGAAGCGGAAGGCGTTCAACCGTCGCCTCTTTGATCCAGGGATGCGTCCGAAGCCGCTCAGCGAAGTACGCCAGACTTACCTGATGCTGCGCGATGCCCTTTTTGAGCGGTAGCCGGTTCAACACTTCCTCTTTCGTCACTTGATGAATGCCTTCGATGGACACCTCTGTAATCTCAAGCCCATGCTGAACGGCCGGCACCAATTGACGCATCAAAAGCAGGGCTGCCCAGCAGATGGTGGCTGCAACGGCCAGCCAGCCGCAAAGGCGTAATGCCTTGCGGCATCGAGCCGCGAGCCGCGATCGGCATGCCTTTAACGAGTGATCCTTGGAATGGATCGCCCGGGCTCCCTTCCACTGATTGCTGCGATAGCCAATCGCCTTGGCAGGTTGCCTGCGAATCGGAATCTTCATGCGGCGTGTCCCGCCTTGCTCATTCTGATCACCGCAGATTCGAGAATCCGTTCCGTCAGTTCCTCATAGCCGATACCCGCCTCGCCGGCCGCCATCGGCAGCAGGCTGGTTTCGGTCATTCCCGGGACGGTATTGATCTCCAGCACATAAGGCCGTCCCCGCGGCGTGATGCGGAAATCCACGCGTGCGGCTCCGGCGCAACCCAACACCATGTAGGTGTGAAGGGCGAGATTTCGTATTTGCTTGGTGACAGCGGCCCCGAACGGCGCGGGACACAAATAACGAGTCTTTCCTTTTTCATATTTGGCTGAAAAATCGTAAAAGCCGTTCGGCGCCACGATCTCGACCGCCGGTAGAACCAGGGGAGATTCGTCGACGCGGCCGAGGAGCGAAACGGTGACCTCATGGCCTGGAATATAGGCTTCCACCATTGCGTCCGGATCATACCGATGCGCCAACGCCACGGCTTGTTCCCACTGTGCCGGTTTCCGGACGATGCTCACGCCGATGGTCGATCCTTCGGACGCCGGCTTGACGACAACGGGCCACCGCAGCTTGGCCGATCGCAACGCCCGAGCACTCGACATTCGTTCACCACGCTTGATCACCAGGCCGGCGGGAACCGGAATGCCATGAGCCGCAAGAACCGTTTTCGTCGTCACCTTATGCATGCCGACGGCGCTCGCATGAACTCCGGAACCGGTGTACGGAATCCCGAGCGTCTCGAGGAAGCCCTGAATCGAGCCGTCTTCACCGCCAGGGCCATGCAGCGCCAGAAACGCGAGCGCGATCTTTTGTTCCTGTAAATCCCGGCTCAATGTCGGACCGACGTCGATGGTGACCGCGTCATACCCCCGCCGGCACAGCGCCCCGTGCACGGCGGCACCCGTCCGCAACGACACTTCTCGCTCGGACGATTGCCCGCCCATCAGCACCCCGATGCGGGCGTGAGTCAGCAACGGTCTGGCGGTCATGATTTAACCCTCGCCCACGATTTTGAGTTCAAGATCAAGCCGGACCCCGGCTTTCTGCCTGATCGTCCGGCGAACCTTGCCGATCAGATCGATCACGTCAGCGGCGGTCGCACGTCCTCTGTTCACGATAAAGTTTCCATGCTTGGTCGAGACCTCGGCGTCGCCGACGCGCATGCCCTTCATCCCGGCGGCTTCGAGCAGCCGTCCGGCGGAATCAGCAGGCGGATTCTTGAACACGCAGCCGGCGCTCGGCATGGCAAGCGGCTGCGTGTCCTTTCGATAATGGAGATAGTCCTTGACGATTCTGGAAATCTCCGACCGCACGCCCGGCCGCAATTGCAGCCAGACGCCGACGACGATGCCTTTAGGCAGTCGGGCGCGCCGGTACTGAAACCGGATGGACGCAGCCGGCAGATCACGGACGTCGCCATTCAGCGTGACCAGTCGTACCGCCTTCACCGCATCCTTCATTTCCCCGAGGCGAGTCCCCGCGTTCATCACGAGACATCCTCCTACCGTCCCCGGAATGCCGGCTGCCCATTCCATACCGGCCAATGACCGGCGTATCGCATATCCGATCAGCGTCGGCATCCCAACGCCTCCTTCGGCGTAGACGATTGCTCCGGGCTCTTCGCTGATCCCGCGCAGCTTCGAGAGACTGACCACGATGCCGCGGATCCCTCCGTCTCTGATAAGCAGATTCGTACCGCCGACCACAAACAGCGGAATGTCGGCCGCCTGCGCCTGCATGACCAGGCGGCGCACATCCTCGACGTCCGCCGGCAAGACGAGGACGTCGGCTGGCCCGCCGATCTTGAAAGAGGTGAACGCACCCAGCCCAGCGCCGAAGGTAACGCGTCCGCGCAGCCCGGCAACGGCCCGCTCGAGGCGTTTCCTGTGGAATCCGGGCCTCGAACCCCTGTCTCTCGTGCGTCGCTCATGAACCTTCATCGCTCATGCGACGGGCGCAAGCTTCGCCAGTAAGGCTGGCCCCGTCTTCCAAATGTCTCCGGCGCCCAAGGTCAACACTAGATCGCCGGGTTTCAGCTGCGGCAACACCGCGTCGACCAGCCGGTCCTTCTGCTCGACAAACGTGACGGACCGATGGCCAGCGGCACGAATCGCTTCACCCAACTTGGCGCCGGATACGCCGGCAATCGGCGATTCACTCGCTGCATAAATCTCGGTCAGGAAGAGATGATCCGCATCCCCGAACGCGCGAGAAAATTCCTCAAGCAGATCTCTGGTTCGCGTATACCTGTGCGGCTGGAAGAGTACGATCAAGCGTCGCTCGGGCCAGCCTTGCTTGGCAGCGGCAAGGGTCGCCCTGATTTCCGTGGGATGGTGGCCGTAATCGTCTACGACCATGATGCCGTTGGATTCCCCCCGGAGATGAAAACGCCTCTCGACGCCGGTGAACGCCGCGAGCGCCTTGCGAATGAGATCCACGGGGACATCCAACTCGACGCCGATGGCGATCGCCGCCAGGGCGTTCGACACATTGTGGATGCCCGGCACTGAGAGCCGGAACGGTCCGAGGTTCCTCGCGCGGAAGAATGCGCGAAATTCTGAGCCGCCCTGTTTCGCCGAGATATCCGTCGCACGAAAATCGGGGGCGACGCCGCCGGCCTCCGACAATCCGTACGTGTAGTACCGCTTGACGATCTTGGGAAACAGCGCTCGAAGCCGGTCATCATCGGCGCAAAGCACCGCCAAGCCGTAGAACGGAACCTTGTTGATGAATTCAAGAAAGCTTTCGTAGATCCGCTCCATGCTTCCGTAGTGATCCAAGTGCTCGCGGTCGAGGTTCGTCACCGCCACGATCGTCGGAGAGAGCCTCAAGAACGATCCGTCGCTCTCGTCCGCTTCCGCCACCAACAGTTCTCCTCGTCCCAGTCGCGCATGGCTTCCAAGCGCATTCACTTTGCCGCCGATCACCATCGTCGGATCCAGTCCACCCTGGGCTAAGATATTGGCCACCATCGAGGTGGTGGTCGTTTTGCCATGCGCGCCCGCGATCGCGACGCCGAATTTCAACCGCATGAGTTCCGCAAGCATCTCGGCCCGGGGAATCACGGGAATCTGTTTCGCTTTCGCAGCGAGCACTTCGGGATTTTGAGGCGAGACCGCCGAGGAGATGACGACAACTTGGGCCTCCCCGATATTGCTGTCTTGATGGCCGACGAAGATGCGTCCTCCGAGCTCTTCCAAGCGTCGGGTCGTATCCGACGCCTGCAGATCGGAGCCGCTGACTTTGTATCCCAGTGTCAGCAACACTTCGGCGATGCCGCTCATGCCCGCGCCGCCAATGCCGACCAGATGAATGTGTTGCGTCTTACGAAACATCGATGTGCGCCTCAATGCTCCTGCCGGCTGTGAAGGGCCGGCGCCATTGCGTTGTCCCGCGCCATTAGATTCCTGCCGCTCCAAGAGACTGGTTGACATCATGCTGGTCTCCTATGAGTGCATAGCATTCACGGACGATCGCTTCAGCCGCGTCCATTCGTCTCAAGCTCAAACTCGCAGCGCTCATCGCTCGCATGGTCTCGGGATTGCCGAGAATCGACGCCAGTTCCCGCGCTAATGTCTGAGCGTTTAGTTGAGGCTGCGGAATGACGACCGCGGCGCCGGCCTCTTGCATGACCTTGGCGTTCTTCGTTTGGTGGTCATAAATGGCGGTGGGCAGCGGTATCAGGATGGCCGGCTTGCCGCAGGCTGTCAGCTCGGCCACCGTCATCGCTCCGGATCGAGCCACAACAACATCCGCGGCGTTGATGGCCGTCGGCATGTCATAGAGAAAGGGCACCGCGTTCACGGAGACGCCGGCACGCTGGTAGGCCTCGGTGACGCGCCTATGATCCAGTTCGCCGGTCTGATGAGTGACCGTAATCTCCGGCCGTTGTTGCAGCAGCGTTGGCAGCCCCTCTATGGCGGCGCTGTTGATCGCTCTCGCTCCCTGACTGCCTCCGAAGATCAAGACGTGACGACGGTCGGTGGAGGGTGTTGGCGATGCTGGAACGCATTGGGTCAGGAATTCCCGCCGGATCGGCGTGCCGACAACACGCACTTTGCTGGAGCGAAAGGCTGCCGCCGCCGAAGCGAACGCCAAAAATATCCGATGAACGAACGGGCCTACCGCTTTATTGGCCAGTCCAGCATGCGCATTGGGTTCAACGATCACCCGCGGAACTCCGGCCAACGCCGCTGCCAACACGATCATCGGGCTGGTGTATCCTCCGACGCCGATCACAAGGTCCGGGCGTCTCCGATGAATGAGCTTTCGAGATTCCCAGAGACTCACGGGCATCGCCCACAGCCCGGATAGAACATCCAGAGGACCTTTGCCCATGATCGGCTTTGCGCTAATCAATGCCAATTCGAACCCCTCATGCGCCAACACCTTTGATTCGAGGCCCCGTGAAGTCCCGACAAACACAATGCGGGTCGTCGCATTTCGCTCCAGAAACGCTCGCGCCAGCGCGATAGCAGGATACAGATGGCCACCCGTACCTCCGGCTGCAATAAGGATCGTCATCAGCGGTCCGACTCACCGCGCACGCCCCTGGAAGCGCCTCCATGTCGATCCCGCGAAATACTCAGCAACATGCCGACTCCCACAAAACTGACGACCAACGAAGAGCCCCCATAGCTGACAAAGGGCAGTGTCAAGCCCTTTGTCGGCAACAACCCGGTCACCACGGCGGCGTTGACGAGCGCTTGGATGCCGATTAAGAGCGTGATTCCGAGGCCCAGGTACTTTCCGAAGGGCATCCGTGCCCGTGAAGCGATGTGGAATCCCCGCCACACGAACAATGCGAAGAGAACGATGACCGAAGCCGTCCCCGCCAGACCGAGTTCTTCGCCGACCAGCGCAAGCACGAAATCGGTGTGCGCTTCCGGCAAAAAGAACAATTTCTGCTTGCCTTCGCCCAATCCCACCCCGAATGGTCCGCCGCTGCCAAAGGCGAGAAACGATTGGGTGATCTGAAACCCGGCGTCCGTTGCATCCTTCCACGGGGCGAGAAACGTCATTAGGCGCTGCCGCCGGTAGCTGGACCCGAGCACCAAGACCAGGACCACCGGAATTGCGCAAAGTCCCAAACTCGCCAGATGTCCGAGTCGTGCACCGCCGAGAAACAAAAGACTCACGGTCACCAATCCCATGACGACGACAGTGCCGAGATCCGGTTCGAGCAGCACGAGCCCGCTTAGAACGCCGACGACGGTCAACACGGGCAACAGCCCCCTCCGAAACAATACGAGTTTGTCGGTCTTCTTCGCCAAATAAGCTGCCAGGTAGATCACCGTGACAAGCTTCACCATCTCCGCCGGTTGAATGGAAATGAGCCCCCATCGCAACCACCGCCTCGCCCCTTTGGCCGCCACGCCGAACGATGGAATGAGCACCATAACCAATAGCACGGTCATGCCGATCAAGATGGGAATGGAAAGTTTCTTCCACAACTGGTAATCGATCCGTGAGGTCAGATGCATCAGCAACACCCCAAAACCCAGCCAGGCAATCTGCCGCTTGAGGAAAAACTCCGGGTCCTGAAATCGATTCCCTGCGACGATCGCGCTCGCGCTGAACACCATGACCAGCCCGACCAAGGCGAGAGTCAAGGTCACGAACAGGAGCACGTGGTCCATGGCAACCCGGGACGGGGCCGTGCGCTGGCCGCTCGTTGGCCAAGGCAACGACAACGTTCCTGCAGATCGTGAAGCCATCGCCCAGCAACACTCCTCCTGGAACGCCTGCCTTATTCAGGCAGCGACTGCACCGCCGATTTAAATTGACGCCCACGGTCCTGGTAATCCCGAAACATGTCGAAACTCGCGCAGGCCGGCGACATCAATACGACATCACCGGCCGCTGCCTCGCGAGCTGCCCACTCCACTGCGTCCCGCAAGGACTTCGCTTCAGTCATCGTCGTCGCTCCGGCCCATGCCTCTTTCAATAGGGGCGCCGCTTCTCCGATCAAAACCGCATGCTTCACTCGCTGGCGCACGGTTTCAGTCAGGCGGGAAAAGTCGCCGCCTTTGTCCCGTCCGCCGGCAATCAGCCAGATCGGGCGATCGATTCCTTCCAAGGCTTTTAGCGTCGCATCCACGTTCGTCCCCTTCGAATCGTTGACGAAGCGGACACCGCGCCGCTCTCTTACCAATTCCAGGGCATGTTCGAGTCCCGGGAATGTCGTCACTACCCTGCGGATAACCTCGAAAGGACACCCCCAGAGGGCACCGTAGGTGGCCGCGGCCATGACATTCTCGACGTTGTGATGACCGATGATCTTCAGATCGCCTTTGCGGCAAATCTCCTCGCGCCGTCCGGTGACGGTCGTGACGATTTGCTCCCCGTCGAGAAACGTTCCTCCCTCGAAACCACGCCCGACGTGCCGTTGCCGCGAGAACCCGAGCCGTTTTGCGGGCACGGTGTCGGCCAGGGAGGCCACCCGCGCGTCGTCGAGATTGAAGAGAGCAAAATCACCCGCCGTCTGATTTTCGAATATGCGGCGTTTCGCGGCGACATATTCGTCGATCGAATCGTACCGGTCCTGATGATCCACCGTCACATTCAGGATTGCGGCTGCCCAGGGATGAAAGCGGTCGATGGTTTCGAGTTGAAAGCTGGACACTTCGACCGCGAGGTAATCGTAGGGTTGCGCACTTCCCTGTTTCTTGGCCTGCAACGCCGTCCAAGCGGCTTCGCTGAGCGCCGTGCCCAGGTTCCCGCCGACAAATGCGCGTTTCCCCTGTTCGGCCAGCATCTTTCCAATCAATGTCACGGTGGTGCTCTTCCCGTTGGTTCCCGTGACGGCAAGGATTGGAACGGAGAGGAACCGGGCGGCCAACTCAAGCTCGCTGATGACCTTGACCCCTCGTCTCCGCACCTGCTCGAGAGCTTCCAGGCGGTAGGGGATTCCGGGACTGATGACCACCAGATCGGCTTGATCCAATGAGCGCTCATACGCTGCTCCGACTGACACCTGCACGTGAGCGCGATCTACCGTCTTGAGTACAGCAGCCAACTCTTCTTCGCCTTTGCGGTCGGCAACCGTGACCTGGGCACCGGCTTCTCTGAGCAAATGACAGGCGGCGACTCCGCTTCGGGCAAGACCCAACACCGTGACACGCGCTCCGGATAAATCCACTTGTTCCGCCTCTACCATCGTCATTACCGCAGCTTCAGGGTGCTGAGGCTCAAAAGCGCCAAGAGAATCGCAATAATCCACAGTCGCACTACCACTTTCGGCTCTTCCCAGCCTTTCATTTCAAAATGGTGATGGATCGGAGCCATGAGAAAAATCCGTTTCCCCCGCGACTTGAACGATGCCACCTGAAAGATCACGGAGACCGCTTCGATGACGAAGACACCGCCGACCATCAACAGCAGCAACTCGTGCTTACTGATCACGGCGACAGTGCCCAAGGCCGCCCCCAAAGGCAATGAGCCCACATCGCCCATGAAGACTGACGCCGGGTACGTATTGAACCAGAGAAACCCCAGGCTCGACCCGAGAATCGCGGCCGTGAAAACGGCGATTTCACCGGCGCCTTCGATGTGCGGGATCAACAGGTAATCCGACATAATCCGGTGGCCAGCCACGTACGCGACAATCGTATAGGCGAGGGCGGCAATCATAATGGGTCCGATCGCCAGCCCATCGAGCCCGTCCGTGAGATTGACGGCGTTCGAGCTGCCGACGATGACCATGACGACAAAGACGACATAAAACCAGCCCAAGTCGGGGGTGAAGTTTTTGAAGAACGGCACGTTGAGTTTCGTTGAATAGCTGGGGAGGAAATACAGGGCCAGGGCGATCAACAACGCAACGCTGATTTGAGCGGCGAACTTTTGGGCCGGAGACAGCCCTTTCGACCGGGCCTTGATGAATTTCAGATAGTCGTCTGCAAATCCGATCGCTCCAAAACCGAGCGTCGCGATAATGACGAGCCAGACATAAGGTTTTGTGATGTCCGCCCACAAGAGCGTGGAAAGCAGCACGGCAAAGATGATGAGCAGACCTCCCATCGTCGGCGTGCCGCTTTTGGCCAAATGATGCTTAGGGCCATCATCCCTGATCTGCTGACCGAGCTTGATTTCCTGCAGCTTCCGGATAAGCCACGGAGTCAGCACGAACGCGATGAGGAAGGCTGTGACGGCGGCATAAATAATGCGGAAGCTCAGATACCTGAAGACGTTCAGGAAGCCGTATTCCGTATGCAGCGGATATAACCAGTTGTACAGCATGCCTGCGTGCCGCTTCTAATCGTTCACGATGTTACGACGCCTGCTTTGTAACGGCCTTCATGCCGGTCAAACTCTGCACGATTTGTTCCATCCGCATGCCGCGAGAGGCCTTCACCAGAATCACGTCGCCGCGTCGAACGGATTTCTTGAGAAAATCTGCTGCGGCACCGGCATCCGACAGTTCGACGATGGCCTGTTCCGACATGCCGGCCTCTCTGGCTCCCGCCGCGATCTCGCGGCCGAGGTCTCCGCACGCGACCAAACGCGAGAGGGGCAATGCAGCTGCAAACCCGCCGACTTCACGATGCAGTTGCTGTGCTCCTCGCCCAAGCTCCAGCATATCGCCCAGCACCGCCACGCGGTCACGGGCGGGAGTCCACTCGCTAAGAAGCTGCAAAGCCGCTTTCATCGAGGCCGGATTGGCGTTGTAGCAGTCGTTGATGATCTGCACGCCGTGATGGTTCATGACTTGAGAGCGCATCGCAGCGGGACGGAATTTCGTCAAACCCTCTGCGATCATTGTGCCGGTGAAATTCAATGAGAATCCGACAGCTGCGGCAGCGAGCGCATTGGTCACGTTGTGGGCACCATGGACCTTGATCCGGACTGACACGGGGCGGCTCTTCCCCGGCAGCCGAAGGCTGAACGTTGTCCCCTGGCGCGCGTCGGAGATGACTTCAAGTCCCCGTACCTGCGCCCTCTCCGACAATCCAAACGAGACCACCCGGCATCTCGCACGGGCGGCCAGGTAATCGAAATACGGATCATCCGCATTGAGGACAGCCGTCCCCTCTAAGGGAAGCATGTCGAGAAGTTCCGCTTTCGCCTGCGCTGAACCTTCCATGCCGCCGAAAAATTCGAGGTGATCGGGCCCGATGTTGGTAATCAATCCGACGGTCGGGCGGACAATTTCACAGAGGCGCGTCGTTTGTCCTCGATGGTCGACGCCCATCTCGATCACCGCCGCTTGGTGTCTGGCGGTGAGGCGAAACAATGTATGCGGCACGCCGATACGATTGTTGTAGTTGCCTTCCGTTTTGAGCGTTCGCCAGCGCGCGGCCAACACGCTCGCCACCATGTCTTTGCTCGTCGTTTTTCCGTTGCTCCCCGTGACGGCGACAACGGGAATAGAGAAACGACTCCGATGGTGAGTCGCGAGCTGTTGATAGGCAAACAAGGGATCCTGCACCCCGAAAACAACGGGCTCGTTGGATCTTGCCCTTGTCCCCTCGAATTGATATCCATCGTGAACGATCGCCCCGGCGGCCCCCTTCGCCAAGACCGTGGGAACGAATTGGTGGCCGTCGAACCGGTCTCCCCGGAGTGCCACGAACAGATCGCCACGACGGATGGAGCGAGAGTCCGTACTAATGCCGCGGAACCGCCGTTTCGCGGATGGCGAGGGATCGCCTGCGAGCACCTTCACGCTGATGACTTCCCGCAGCTCAGCCACGGTAAAGAGCGCCATGCTCTCCTCGGCTCGGTCGGACCTTCCAACCGGATGCACGGTCACGCGCAATTCCTCAACTGCTGTATCGCCTCGCGAGCTACTTCACGATCGTCGAAGTGGACCTTTTTCGTTCCGAGGATTTGGTAATCCTCGTGGCCCTTGCCCGCGATGAGCACGATATCTCCCGATCGAGCCAGACGAACGGCCGCTCCAATGGCCTCGCGCCGGTCGGGAACAAGATGGTATTCAACGCTTGGACGGCTTTGCAGCGCCTCGCGTACACCGGCTTCCACTTCGCGAAGAATGGCCACAGGATCTTCGGTTCGGGGATTGTCGGAGGTCAGCACGACGACGTCGCTGTAGTCCACGGCGGCACGGCCCATCTTGGGACGCTTGCCGCGGTCGCGATCTCCTCCGCAGCCGAACACCGTGATGATTCGATGCGTCTTCAAGCCTTGCGCAGCGGTCAGCAGGCGGACCAATGCGTCCTCGGTATGGGCATAATCTACGACAACCGTAAAATCCTGCCCGGCCGATATGCGCTCGAATCGACCGGGCACGTTGGTCAAGGAGGCCACCGCCTCTTGCACCTGAACACAGGTCGCTCCTGCGTGCAGCGCCACGCCGATCGCGCCGAGCAGGTTGTAGACGTTGTGTTCACCGACCAGACGGCTTTCGACGCTGAAGACGCCGGCCGGCGTGGCGGCTGTGAAGGTGGAACCATTCATTGACAGGCGCATATGTTCCGCCTGCAGGTCTGCCCTGCCTTTGACGGCGAAGCCCCAAACGGGCACGCGGCAGGCTGCACGAACCAGTGCGCCTCGGGGATCATCCATGTTGACGATGGCGCGTTGACCGGTTTTCTTGCCCTGGCCGAGCGACGTAAACAGGCGCAACTTCGCCTGGAAGTACTCTTCCATCGTGCGGTGATAGTCGAGGTGATCCTGCGTGAGGTTGGTGAAGACGGCGGCGTCGTATTCGCATCCTGCCGTGCGGTCCATGGCCAAGGCATGGGAGGATACCTCCATGGCGACGCTGTCCATGCCGGCCTGACTCATCCTAGCCAGTAGTCCTTGCAATTCGAGCGCCCCGGGCGTCGTATGAGAAGCCGGAAGGACTTCGGAGCCAATTTGATAGGCGACCGTCCCGATCAATCCAACGTGACGACCCATCCCTTCCAGGAGTGCTTTACAGAGGTAGGTCGTGGTCGTCTTGCCGTTGGTTCCTGTCACACCCACCATCGTTAATCGCGCCGACGGATCCCCGTAGAATCGGCTGCCGATCAGGCCCAGGGCCTTGCGAGAATCCGCCACCTTCACGAACGACACGGATGCCTGCTCCACCGATTCCTGACCGACAATCGCCGCTGCACCTGCTTGTATCGCCTCGGTCACATAGCGGTGGCCGTCCACGCGCTCACCCTTTACGGCGACGAAGAGACTGCCGGCGGCAACAGCGCGCGAGTCGTCCGTCACGGAGGTGACGCCGGCGTCCAAAGTTCCGTGCCGTTCAATGATCGGGACCTGGCCGTTGAGCGCCGAAAGCAACTGCATGACGGTTGTGGTTCGCTGTTCCATCGGACTATCTCGCCGCCATCGCTATTTTGACCTGATCATCCCGAGGCACGCCCATGTACGTCAGCACCTGCTCTCCGACTCGACGAAACACCGGAGCCGCCACGACACCGCCCCAGGCCTCGCCCTGCGGTTCATCGATCACGACGATCATTGCCAGGCGCGGCGCGTCCGCCGGTACGAAGCCGACGAAGCTACCGATTGAGAGCGCGGATGAGTAGGCTCCCGTGCGAGGGTCTACCTTTTGCGCAGTTCCTGTCTTTCCAGCCGCGCGAAAACCCGGAATGGCGGCCTTTGCCCCGGTCCCGTTGGTGACGACGCCTTCCATAATGGTCGTAAGCATACGGGCAGTCGCCGGTGAAACCACCCGACGTTTCACCTGGGGAAGCGCCTCCTTCACAGGCTGCCCCTTTTGATCCCTCACCTGCGACACGATAAAAGGCTTCATCAGAACGCCGTCATTGGCGATCGCTGACACTGCGGAGACCATTTGCAACGGGGTGACTCCAACCTCCTGCCCCATGGAGATGGACGCGAGCGACCGACGGCCCCACTCGCGCGGAGACTTCAGCAGTCCGGCCACTTCGCCAGGGAGGTCGATGTCCGTGCGTTGGCCGAATCCGAAGGCCTGCAGGTACCGATATAGCCGCTGGTCGCCCAGCAGCATGCCGGTTTTCGCGGCACCGATGTTGCTCGACTTTTGGATCATTTGGGCGAATGTCATCCATCCGAGCTTTTCGTGATCGTGGATCGTCGTGTTGGCGACGGTCATCCTGCCGTTCTCGCCGAACAACATGGAGCCCGGCATCATCAGCCTCTCCTCCAGGGCGGCCGCCGCCACGACGAGCTTCATGGTGGAACCCGGTTCGTAGGTATCGGTGAGCGCCCGATTCCGCCACCGGTCAGCCGTCAACGACGCCACGGCATTCGGATCGAATCGCGGGCTGACTGCCATTGCCAGGATGGCGCCGCTCCGTGGTTCCATGACGATAATGGTCCCCGACTTTGCGTGGGCCTGATCGACGGCTTCTTCCAATTCCTTTTCCGCGATGTATTGAATGACCTCGTCAATGGTGAGTGTGAGCGTTTGCCCGGCAGACGGAGCCTGCTCACGAAGCCCTTTCGGGAAAACTGTTCGGCCGAGCGCATCACGCTGGAGCACCGTCAATCGTTTTTCTCCATGCAGTTGGGATTCATAACGGCGCTCCAATCCCTCAAGACCGACACCGTCCATCCCTACAAACCCAAGGACATGCGAGAGCAAAGGCCCTTTCGGGTAAAATCTTCGGCCCTCCATTACCATGCCGATCCCATCAATCGACAATTGTTCGAGCCTACGGCCTTGCTCCGGCTCCACCTTTCTCGCCAGCCACACAAAATGTTTCTCCTGCCGGAGCTTCTTTTCGAGGTCCTCCCGGCGGATGTGCAGCACCGGCGACAAGGTCCTCGCAGCCCCCGCAGGACTATCGAGCGATGTGGGCACGCCGAAGATCGAGGGCACTTCGACATTCATCGCCAACACCTTCCCATGACGGTCGGTCACCGTCCCGCGGGCGCCTTCGAGCGTTACCGTTTTCTGATGTTGTCGGTCCGCGCGCGCGGTGAGTTCAGCCGCTTGCAGTACCTGGAGGTTGACCAGTCGGAACAGGATGGCGCCGAACCCAGCCAGAAGCAGGGCCAGCAGAACGTATCGACGGCCGCGCGATGGCCCCATGACTACCTTGCGCCTCCGGCAACCGGCATGCTGCGGGCGATCCTTACTTGATCTACGGCCGTTGCCGCCAACGGCATATCGGGCTGCGGATGAATGATAAACAGCTGCCCCTGCTGTGCGGGGAACAACCCCAGCTTCTCTGTGGCGAGTTTGGCAATCCGCTCGGGCGCCGTGAGGGCAGAAACCTTGACTTGCAACTGATCCCGGTCCCGCTCAAGCAGCGTCTTTTGCACCTTAAGGCGCTCGATGGAATAACCCAACCGAACCACATCGACCCGTTCCCAGACGAAGACGAACACGAGACATACTCCGGCTATGACAGCAACCGCTTTCATGCATGTCCCTCCTTCATCGACCGCTGCAGAACTCGGAGCTTGGCGCTTCGCGAGCGGGGATTTTGATCCAGTTCATGCTCCGATGGCGTCTGCGGCCGCTTCGTCAGTACGTCCAGGTCGCCACGCTGCGCTGAAAGGGCCCTAAACGTGTGCTTGACGATCCGATCCTCGAGCGAATGAAACGAAATGACGCAAAGCCGAGCCCCCGGCGCCAATACAGTTGCCGCATCCGTGAGCGACGCCTCCAAATGGTCCAACTCCTGATTAACCGCAATCCGTAGGGCTTGAAAGGTCCTAGTTGCGCAATGGATACGACCACGGCGATAGTGAGCCGGGACCGCCGACTCGATGACTGATGCCAACTGGCTCGTGGCGGTGAATGCACGGTGACGACGGGCGCTGACGATGGCCCGGGCGATGCGACGTGAATACCGTTCTTCACCCAAGCGGTAAATCATGTCTGCCAAGCTACCTTCGTCCAACCCATTTACAATATCAGCTGCAGTCCCATCACTTCCCTGATCCATTCGCATGTCGAGCGGTCCCTCCGACCGAAAACTGAAACCTCGGGAAGGGTCGTCAAGTTGCGGCGAGGACACTCCCAGGTCGAACAACACGCCGTCTACGCGCTGAATACGACGCTGCATCAGGATCGTCTTCAATTCCATGAAATGCGCCTTCACAAGCCAGGCGCGGTCTCCGAATGCATGAAGGCGTTCGCGGCACGAATTAATGGCTTGGAGATCTCGATCGATTCCGAGCAGAATTCCGTCTGGCTGGCATGAACTAAGAATCGCAAGCGCATGTCCACAATACCCCACGGTACAATCCACGTAGATGCCGCCCGACTGCGGGCGGAGCCACTGAAGCACTTCCGCGGCCATGACTGGAAAGTGCACAGAGCTTGCGCTGCATCTCTCATCACCAGTTTCCCCCACATTCTCCCACGCCATGGCGGAGTATACTCTTAGGTAAGACATTGTCAATATAAAATTCATGCACTTACAGGTTTTCTAGAACGACCGAAAAAAGACGCATTTTGCCCGCTGGAAAGAGGTCCCACAATTGGGGTTGCGAGCAGATATGGACACGAAGAGACCCCAGAAAGGGATCTCGAAGCATCCAAAAGTCAGTCGGTGGACAACTTAGGGATAGAGCTTGTACAGCATGCGGGGGAAGGGAATCGTTTCACGCACGTGTTCGATACCGCAAATCCAGGCAACAGCGCGTTCTATGCCCATTCCAAAGCCTGCATGAGGCACCGACCCGAATTGCCGCAAATCCAGATACCATTTGAAAGCTTCCTCGGGAAGACCGTGTTCCTTCAGGCGTCCGCGCAATAATTCCGCATCATGGATACGTTGACCGCCGCCAATGATCTCTCCGTACCCCTCTGGCGCCAGAACGTCCATGCAGAGCGCAAGATCAGGCCGCGCCTCGTCCGGTTGCATATAGAAAGCCTTGAGCGCTGTCGGATAGCGGTGAATGATCACCGGCCGATCATACTCCTGTGAGATGATGGTCTCTTCATCCCCTCCAAAGTCCTCTCCGAGCTTTGTGGGATTGTTTTTCTGTTGCAACAGTCTAATCGCTTCCTCGTAGGTGAGCCGGGGAAAGGGCGCCTTCACCGATTCGAGCTTCCGGACATCTCGCTCGAGCACTGACAATTCATTCCTTCGTGTTTCCAGCACTCTTTCCACGATGAAGCTTAAAAACTCTTCCGCGAGCGCCATCATATCGTCCAGCTGCGCGAAGGCGACTTCCGGCTCGACCATCCAAAATTCCATCAGATGCCGCCGTGTCTTCGATTTCTCTGCTCGAAACGTCGGACCGAAACAGTACACTTTACCGAAAGCCGCTGCTGTTGCCTCACTGTAAAGCTGGCCGCTCTGCGTCAGATACGCCGTTTCATCAAAATACTGCGTGTGAAACAGCGTCGTCGTGCCCTCACAGGCGTTCGGCGTAAAGATCGGCGCATCTACAAGAATGAAGCCACGGTCGTCAAAAAAGTTCCGGCAGGCCCGAACGATCTCGTGACGTATCCGGAGAATGGCGTGCTGCCGGTGAGAGCGCAGCCACAAGTGACGATGTTCCATCAAGAAACCGACACCATGTTCCTTCGGTTGAATGGGAAAGGGCTGAGCGAGTTGCAGGGCTTCGATGGTGCGGACGTCAAGCTCGTACCCTCCCGGCGCACGATCGTCTTGCCTAAGTTGCCCCGTCACAATGAACGAGGATTCCTGCGTGAGCCTGGCCGAGACGGCGAATTGTTCATCGCCGACGGTTTTCTTACTCACGACCGCCTGCAGGTCGCCGGTGCCGTCGCGGATCGTCAAAAAATGTAGTTTGCCGCTATCACGGCGGCTTCGCAGCCATCCACGTACGGTCACTTCCTGTCCCACATACCGTGCAGCCGCCTCAATCATCATCACCGGCATGAGACACATCCTCCTACGACTATGCGCATGTCCACGGGATGAACGGCAGCCTAGCGGATTGCCGGTCCGCATTCAAGAATACGAAGCCGCAGTTTTGTTGACAAGGTGCCTTCCGGGGATAAAATCAAGCTATGAAGAACCGCACGGAACTTTTGGGACACTTGCTGGTCATTGTCTGTGCCGGCGCGATCGGCGCAGTTGCGCTGCAAGAGGATCGTGCACTCGCCGCCTCAGCCATCTATTATTGTCCGGACAGAAAGGCGGACCAACAGTATTCGGCACAACCGGGTCCCGGCTGCGTACCGCTTGTGAACAAGAAAACGGAAAAGAAGCCGGATCTTCTCTCGGACGAGCCGCAACGACATTTTCATCCTGACAACCTGCCGCAGGACGTGTCCGCGTTTCTCGCTCGTTATCAAAAATTTTTACAATGCTGCAAGACGGATTCGGGTGAGTTGCGGGAGATCGAGGATATGGCCGACGAGCTCGACCAATTGCTAGATTCTACCCAAACGAACCTCTCGAACTACTCTCTTGCATCGAGAGGAATCATGCTTCGGGATCTGATTCCGCGCGTCGCCAAGGCACGAGGAGACATCAAAATCCTTCGTGCTCGCCTCGACAAAATCGGGGAACTCTCAAGCCGGAGGGAGGCCCTTGAACCAGAAGAAAAAGGGCTGGCATTGCAAAGGATCAGGGAACTCGAGGAATCGATCGAACGAGACATTCAGGCGCCGACCTTACCGGGAAGTGCAAAAACAGGCGCCGGCATCGGCACAGCTCCGGCTGCCGGCCCGGCCATCGGCCGAAGCCCCAAGACCGGCGCAGACATCGGCCAAGAGGGAGTGACGGGCCAGGATATTGGCGCAACTCCGAAGAGCAGCCGAAACATCGGGGGCGGCGGAGTCTCAGGCTTTGAGATCGGAGCCACGGGGCGGGCAGGTCCGGACATCGGAGAATCCACCCTTAACCAGGAAATCTCATCGGGCGTTAGCTCAACACTCCAGCGATCGACGATCGGCTCGAGCCTTTCAGATTCTACCGTCGGTTCGAACATCAACTCCTCCACCGTTGGCTCCAGCATGCAGGATACGTCGGTGAGCTCCACTTTGGGAGGATCGTCGGTCGGCTCGAGCTTAAAGGCCCGCTAGCATCACACTCCCGCGTTGTGCGTGACGGCAGGCATAGATTCCCATGTCTCTCCAGCATCCTGGCTGCGATAGAGGCCGCTGCCATTCGTGCCGGCATAAAATATATCTGGGTTTGTCGCACTTTGAGCGATTGACCGGATGTTCGTGCTGGCGAACCCTTTGTTGAGTGTCTTCCAATTCGCTCCTCCGTCCCCGCTGCGATGGACTCCGTCGCGGCCCGTGATATAGATGACGCCTCTCTTGCTGCGGTCCAGAATCATGGAGATAATCATCTGATCCTGAAGCGACTGCCCGATGCGATCCCACGACGCCGCCCCGTCGGTGCTTTTAAACAGACCTGAGAGCGTGGCTGCGTACACGGTGTCCGGCTCGAACGGATCGACATGGATGGACGTCACGTTCAATGCTCTTGACGACTTGATCATCTCCGGCGGTACCAATCCGTTGTTCACCTTCTCCCAATGTCCGCCTTCGTTCACGCTCTTATAGACTCCTCCGCTGGTGCCCGCGTAAAGAACAGCAGGCCGCGTCGGATCCATTCCCATCGCCACTACCATCAGCACCTCTTTCATACCTTCCATCTTCTTGACCCAGCTTCCTCCGCCGGTCTTGGTCTCAAATATGCCCATTGTCGTCGCGGCAAAGATATGATTGCTGTCGTACGGATCAAACACGAACTGGTTGACGACGGATGAAATTGTCGCATCGTCCAAGCCCGAGCGCATGGAAGCCCACCGCTGTCCGCCGTCATAGCTCTTATAGACGGCGTCCCCTTTTGTCCCCGCATATACCGTAGCCGGATACGACGGGTCGACCGCCATGGCAATGACCCGCGAGTGGCTCATACCCCTTGAGATATTCGCCCACGTCTTGCCGCCATCCCTGGACTTGTAGATGTAATCGTTGGTAGTGACGTACAGGATGTCGGGATTTTTCGGATGTAGTTGAATGACGACGATGGGTTCGCTGCGATCGCACGCAGCGAGCGCAAGGTGGGAAATTAGTACACCTATAAGAGCCAACGAGGGGAGTCGCGCATAGTGCCGTCGGAAAGCGCCGCCTGTCATCGATAGTTGGTGAACTGCAAGTCGATACCGAAATCCTTGCCTCGCAGAAATGCGATCGCGGTCTGCAGCTCGTCCTTGCTTTTACTCAAGACGCGAACTTGTTCGCCCTGAATTTGCGCCTGCACCTTTAACTTCGCATCCTTGATCGCCTTTATAATTTCTTTTGCCTTCTCGGATGCGAGTCCGCTGTGGATCTTGGCCGTCTGCCGAATGGTACCGCTCAATGCCGGCTCAGGAGCCCCGTAATTAAATGCCTTCAGCGAGACGCCGCGTTTCACGCATTTTGCCTTGATGATATCCTGCACGGCCTTCAGCTTATAGTCGTCGTCTGAAACGACCACCAGCTCCTTTTCCTTCTCTTTCAAGTTGATCTCGGTCTTCGAATCCTTGAAATCAAACCGTTGCTTGATTTCTTTCGTCGCCTGATCGAGCGCGTTCTTCAGTTCCTGCATGTTCACTTCCGATACCACATCGAATGAAAATTGATCCGCCACGTCGGCCTCCACTGGTTCGGTGTTTTAACAACACCCTGTGCCATTCGGCAGGCGGAAGGCGTCCTCCTCCTGAGTGACGGTCGCACGAAAACTCCCGGGAGCTCCCCCACCGGCCATCACGACGATTTCGCTGCTGGTAAACGGACGCTTTTGAATGAGATATCCGTACCATTGTTTCATACTGTCGCCGAGCACGACCAATCCCAGAACGGCCACGACCATAACCAAGGCCGCATCGAAGTACAATGCAACCGCATTCCCAGCGGTCGCGGTCGTTGCAGCAGCTAAGAACATTCTGAACATCTCATACGAGCCGGTCAACGTGATGACACCGACAAAGACCATCGGCAGCGCCGTGATCCAGAGATAACGGGACTTTCGCATTTTAATCAGCACCGTTGTGCCGATGCACAGCGCGAGAGTTCCCAAGAGTTGATTCGCGGCGCCGAACATGGGCCAAATCGTGGAAATGCTCCCCGTGGCGATCAGACCTGCCCAGCCTCCCACCACTAGACCACTGGTGATCAACACCCCGGGCAGCCAATTCAAGCGCCGGAACGGTGCGGAAATCCTGCCCGCCATCTCCTGTATGAGGTACCGCGCAACCCTGGTTCCCGTGTCGATCGTCGTGAGAATAAACAACGCTTCGAACAGGAGGGCAAACTGATACCAATACGCCATCAACCCAGCCATTCCCGGTAATGCCGAAAAGATAGAAGCCATGCCCACCGCCAGAGACACGGCACCGCCCGGCCGCCCCGCGACGTCAACCTCCACCAACCGCGAAAGCTCCTCGATCCTTTGGGGCGGGAAACCCATGGCCGTAAGCGTATCCGCTGACAACGTCGTATTGATCGAAAAGTAATCACCGGGCAGCAGGACGCTGGCGGCAATCAAAGCCATGACGCCGACAAAACTCTCGAGCAGCATGGCTGCATATCCAACCAGCGCCTGCGATTCCTGTTCGATCATCTTGGGGGTTGTGCCGGACGACACCAGCGCATGGAAGCCTGAAACGGCGCCGCAAGCAATGGTGATAAAGAGAAACGGGAACAGTTCTCCGGGAATGATAGGACCGCCGCCGGCGAGAAACGGCGTCACACGCGGCATTTGCAGCGTTGGAGCCAACACAATGACTCCGAGTCCAAGAAGAAAGACGACGCCCAGTTTCATAAATGTGGACAGGTACCCTCGAGGCACCAGCAGCATCCACCCCGGCAATACGGACGCGAGAAACCCATAACCGGCCAGGAGCCAGACAAGCGTCGATTTCTCGAATTCAAACCATGACCCAACGGAAGATTGCCCCACCACGCGCCCCGTCACCACGGCAATTATGAGGAGCGCGATGCCGAGCAGAGAGACTTCCGCGACTGCTCCAGGCCGGAATCTCTGGAGATAAAAGCCCATGACAAACCCAATAGGAATGGTCATCGCAATCGTAAACGTCCCCCAGGCGTTGTGATACAGCGCATTCACGACGGCAAAACCGAGACCTGCCAGGGCGACCACGACGATGAACAGAACGGCCACAGCCGTTGCGGTTCCAGTCACTACGCCCAGTTCATCATGTGCAATCTCCGGCAGTGACCGTCCATTGCGGCGCATCGAAGCGACCAGGACAATGAAATCCTGCACGGCTCCGGCGAGGACCGCCCCGATCACCAACCAAAGAAACCCGGGAAGAAAACCGAATTGTGCGGCGAGTACCGGCCCCAACAAGGGGCCGGCTCCGGCAATTGCTGCAAAGTGATGGCCAAAAAGGACGGCGCTGTTGGTGGGGTGAAAATTGATGCCGTCGTTCAACCGCACCGCAGGAGTCACGCGCTGATTGCTGAGTTCGACAACCCTTTGCCCGATCCACCGCCCATAAAAGCGGTACGCCAGCACATACAGGCAGGCCGCGGCCACGACCAGCCAGAGACCGTTCACCTTTTCGCGGGGAGACAGCAGGCCGGTGACGATGGCAAGGGCGCCGGCACCCGCAAACGCCACGACTGCCCACAGCACAAGCCTCAGTGCCGACATGCGCAGCATCCTAGCACAAATCACTCGCTGTCTTTGGGATCCAGCGCCTCGCCCGGCCACTTGCGGCCCGGCGAGGCGTTCAGTCAGGCAGGAGTTAACCCTCGATCATAATACGTCGCGGCTTGGCTTCATCACGCTTCGGAAACGATATCGTCAGCAGGCCGTTCTTGGAGCTTGCGGAAGCCTTCTCCTGGTTGACGCTCGTCGGCAGCTTGAAGATCCGGACGAAGCGGCCATCGGCAATCTCGCGAATCATATGCTTACGCGAGCTAGTGGCTTCTTCCGTTCGCTGGCCTTTGACACACAGCATGTTGTCAGTGACCTCTAGAGCCACATCCTTCGGCTCCCAGCCTGGCAACGCCATTTGGATATAGAAACCATTTGAATCTTCCCATGCGTTGCAGGCAGGAACCCATGCTCCTCCGGCGGTTCCAAAGGCACTTAACGCGTCTTCAAACATTTGGTCGATCTGTCGGTCAAACGCATCCGGACGCACCGTCGAAAACACAGTCGGCAGATAGGTACTCATAACTATCCTCCTCCTCTCCGCGAGAGGTCCGTTATGGGGTTATAGGGTGGTTAGGCCCGATCATCGATGTCGCCTGGTTCAACCGAGCCCAGTCGTAGAGATAATCGTCGAGGGCGCGGAGTCAAGTGGGCAATGGCCGAAGCGCGGCCGACCGAGACCGGACTCTTAATATGGTTTTTAAACTGGCCTATCCCCTCCAAGGCGGGAGGAAATTCTCGGCACTATGCCGGAATTTTCCGCTCTTTTTTTTGCCGGTTGGCCCGTGCCAACCCGCTCGCTGGCCGGCTTAGAGGCCATCGGGCGACGGCGCGTGAGAAATCAACGACTTGCCACCTCCTTCTTTGTAGGTATTACTCTGGCCCTGGCATTGCAGAGCCCAAGGGCATGCTGATCAATCTGAAAAGGAGATGCACGATGTCCCCCTTGCTGTTGATGCTGCTTCTCAGTCTGGTTCCTTTTCCAGTGCTCGCGATCGCAATTGTTGCCGAGCGCTGGATGAAGGCACCTACTAAGTCCGTTTCCTGAAGGCGCTCAAGCGGATGCCCCGCATCGCTTGAACGCCGAGGTACCAACTGATGACGAGCCATCGCCGACAATTCCGGATGCCGGTCTCACGGTGCGGCCTCGTGACGAAGGATCACACGACCGGGCTCTGCGAAATCATGGACATCACCGAAGATGGCCTGCATTTTTCGACAGACATGTTTCTGCATACGGATGACATGGTACGCATCGAGTGCCAACTCGAGGCCGATTGCATCATTCAGTGCGGACTCGTGGTTACACACGCGCACGCCCCTCGTTTTGGCGGGCGAATTACGCATCTACTGCCGGAACATCAACAACAGCTGGCATTGTTTATTCAGCGCTTGATCATGTCCAGCATGGCCGGAATATAGCGATGGCTTCCGACACGACGCACGATACAGACCCGTCCTCACAAATCATTCCGGCCTTTTGCCTCATTGGAGTGGTCGCATTGCTCAGTGCGATTACCCCAACGATGAAGTATGTCCTTCAGCACAGCAGCCTGACATTTCTCTCCATCGCGAACGGACGTATCGTCATCGGCTTTCTCTTTCTCGCCGCCGTCACGGCTTGTTTTGATGGGAAAGGGCTACGGTCGCTCGGCATTGCCGATACCGTGCGTTTTGGCCTTCTCGGTTTGCTTGGCGTGGGATCCTATGTGGTGGCGGCATACGGACTTGTGTATACGAATGTCACGCACTACGCGTTGATTTATAGTCTCCTTCCCACCTTTACCGCCTTTTTCAGCTGGTGCCTCTCCAAAGATCGCCTGACAGGCTCCAGTCTCATCGGGATCGTACTGTCCTGGGGAGGTTGTCTGGTCGCCTTATTCCCAACTCTCGAACCGCGAGCAATTGACTTCGCATCGGGAGATCCGCTGGTACTGCTTTTCACATTCATGATGGCCGCGCATATCGTTTTCAGCATGTCTATCGTGAGGCACCATGGCGTTCTTACCGCCAACACCGCGATGTTCGGCATCACCGCACTTTTAGTCTCGGGTTGCACCGTTGCTTGGGGGGAGCCGGCGCCGCCGACTGATCTCTGTTGGACGGTTTTGGGCGGCGTGCTCTTTATCGGACTAGGAACGGCCAGTGTCTTCCTGTTGCGTTGCCGATCTTTGCAGTCTTTGACGCCGGCAACGGTGGCCGCCTATCACAACTTCATTCCGATCTGCACGATCGGTATCGCCCATCTCTCGCTCGGGGAACCCCTCACCGGGCAAACGCTGGTCGGGGCATCGGCTGTTTTATTGGGAACCGAGTTGGTACGGCGAAAGCCAGCTCTGGGGTACCAACCGGCCTCGCAGCGCCGGTGGGAACTGTCTGATGCGGCCGGAAAGCGTTCATGAAAAGACGAGGACAGAGGCACCGATTCCGCCCCTCCAAGGAGGGATACTTTCGTCGGTTCATGCACAGTACACTGGCGCATGCACGAGATGAGACCGTACCATCGGGGTCTTTACCGGCTCGCAGTCACCTACCCTGCCATGTACTGCGTCACGTCGACCGTAGGAGAGGGAAAAGTCACCAACCTATCGGCCATGGGATGCGCCATCGAGACGGACGAGCCGCTCCTGATGAATCAGCAGATGGCGCTTCGTCTGCTCCTTCCTGACAAATCGGATTCATTGCCCATCGACGCCGCAGAGGTAAAATGGGTCACAGGCACGCGGGCGGGTGTAGAGTTTATACACTTGGAGCGTGAAGCCAACCTTCGCCTGCATTCATTCGTGTGGGACAAGATGATTGAGCGAATCCAACTCCTTCAGCAGCAGCGGGCCGCCTCACCGAAACTCTGACGCGCCCCGCTTGCCGGCTCTTCCCATGGCAGCCAAACAGAGAAGCCCGATCCCGATCCAGACCAATTCACGGAAGCGCCTCAAGAGCGCGAATGTGATGCCTGTGACGTCCGAATAGCCAAACGCCTTTAACAGCAGCAAATTCCCTCCGTCCTGCGCTCCTAGGCTCCCCGGAATAAAAAAAGTTCCTCCCTTGATGAACACCGCCAAGGCTCCGATGGAAATCGCGGACAAGAGATTTGCCGGTTCCCCCAAGCACGCGATTATGACGTAGACTTCCACCGCTTCGGCCAGCCAGCCGAGAAGGTAGAGGCCCGTGGACGCATAGAAGGCGGATCGATACCGTGTGTAAAAATCGAGGATGATGCCGTCCAGCGAGCGCAGTTTGTCTTCGCGCGCTTCCAGAAAGGCAATATGGAGTCCGAGCCCCCGCAGGACACGGAGACCCAACATGAACATCCCGCGTTTTTGCACGAAAATGAAGGCGCCGATCCCAAAGCACAGTAAGGCGGTGGATAGCAGTGCGCCTGCGGCTATCTGACCCGAGGAGCCGGAAGAACCGAGCATCCAGAACGCCAACACGATACCGACGAGGATGAACAGCACTTGCGCGAGCGTCATAATGGTTTTGGCGATGACGACCGACGCGAGGCCCTCAACCAGTGGAATCTCGTGTCGCTGGAGGAGATAGGCCTTCAGCGGCTCACCGCCCACGTATGCGGTGGGCGTCGTCATATTGACAACTTCACCGGCTGTTCTGATCGCCAAAATCTTCCAAAATGCAATTGCCTTTGCCGCTGAGCCGAGCGTGAGCTTCCACCCGTAGGCTTCAAACACATACATCACCAGCGAGGGAATCAAGATGACAGCGAGTGCGCCCGGTCCAAGCCGCGCGGCCGCTTCATAGATTCTCTCGGGACCGATATGCCAGACGAGGAGACTGACCGTAAGAAAGCCGAGGACAAATAGCAGATAGCGCCACACGCTAGCAGGCGGGACACGAGGGCCGGGACATGGGAACCGGCGCAGCCCACACGTCCCCGGTTGATTGTACGAGCAGGTGCCGGTGCATGGCTTCCCGTCAAAGATTACGAGGAGAATCGGTCGGCCACGGCAGCCGGCCTGATGACCCATACCATGACCGCCGCAAACGCCATCGAGCCCGTTGCGGCAAGCCATAGAAACACTTCAAGCTTTCCGAACACTGCAAAGAGTAGCACGACAACAGAAAAATCCCTGCTGGCCACATTCTTGAGCATGAAATCCGACCAGGCCGCGTGGAGCGGGGTTTTCCATTCACTGGCACTTCTGATTTTCTGGGCCTTGTTTACTAGGAGAAACGACAGAGCGTTGCCAAAAACGGCGGCGGCGCCCAGGGCAAGGGGAACCCAGGCGCGATCGGCATTACCCGCCTGCACATATGCGCCGACAGCAATTCCGCCGAAAATGGCCATGTGCACGACATTATCCAACGCGAGGTCCAACCACGCGCCGAACGGAGACTCGGTAAACGTCAGGCGCGCCACCTCGCCGTCGCTACAGTCTATGACCGCCGCGAATTGGAACAGTAAGGCGGCGACGACGCCGCCGGTATAGCTGCCGGCGGCAAATGCGGCCGCTGCGAAGAGGCCGATCACCGTGGCTAGGATGGTAATGGCGTTGGGGGACCAGCCCATCGCGACGAACGCTCGCGTACACCAGAGGGACAGCCGGCGATTGAAATACCGATCGACGAATCCTTCAAATTCCCCTTTCAATGACGAATACAGCCGACGCTCTGCCTCGTGTAAACCAGACTCCTCGAACAACAGTTGATACCAGCTGGCCGGACCGTCGGTTCCAGTGGCGAGCCTCCTCACGTGGCCCTCGACGGATGCTTGCTCCAACCATCGGCCGATCGGCGCCGGGTCTCCCTGAGCCGCCAGTTGAGCGGCGGCGTTCAATTGTGATGCGGGCATCACGATCACGTCCGCGATTTCGCCGCCCAATGCCCGCCTCCATGCCCGCGGCCTGGCGTCGGCACCATCACCCCTGACGTCGGGTGGCGCCACGAGGATCGCCTCTCCCGTGCGAACATCGCGCCGCAGGTCTTCGATCAGCGATCGGGAGAACAGGGTGCCGACCCCCGACAACAGGCAGAACCCGCGGACTTCCGCGGCGAGCGCTTCCCATGTTCGGGGGTCGTCCAACGGGAATTCCCGAATCGGCATCCAACGCACCGGCACCGCCACCCGGGGGCCTCTGAGGAGTGCCTGCTTCAACAGTTCCTCCTCGGGTCCCGCAAGGACGATTAGCTGCCTGATGCCCGCTCGTTGGAGCGTGAGCACAGTCCGTTGAAAAAGGCTCATGCCGACGATGGGAGTCAGCGGGTCCACGGCTTTCCGTGCGGAGCCGTCAAACAGATCAATGGAAGGCAATAGCACGGCCGTGGAGAGTCCCTGAAGCTCGGTGCTTTTATCCAAAATCGGTTCGTTCATGGTCCGCTGCCGCTTGATCGCGAGTCTAGGAAAGCCTGGGCAAGATCTCGCGCTCCGCCCTCTCTACATCTTCCGGAAAATCGATTTCAGTCCAAGGCAAGCCCCCAATGACCTCGTACCCGACCTTGACGTCCTTGAAAAACCCGATCAGTGCGTCTTCGTATTCCATGTGCCAGGCGTCACGATCCACGAACGTTCGGAGTGACGCCACGACATGGGGAGCATCCGCGTGACGCACCCTGAGGAATCCGACGCCCTCACCGGCATGGTCGTATCGTGACGGCATGTGTTTGGTAAGCGCGACCACGCGGCCCCCTTCGGCGACCACCATGCATTCTTCTCCCGTCTGTTTGACCGAATCGTCCATCAGCAGCGCATTCGGATAGGCTGATCGCAGCAACCGGCGCAGGATCTCCCGATCAAAGAGTACATCGGCATCCATGATCACGACGTCATCGTCCATCACCGTCCGCGCCACCCAAAGGGAGGAAATGCTGCCGCGGTGAAAATGTTCGTTGACGAGGAACTGAACGTGGACGCCGAAGGAGTTGGATTCTGCCGCAGCGCGAATCATTTCCTGCTTGTAACCTACGACGATGTCAGCGCGCTTCACACCTAAGCTCGACAAGGCCGACAAATAGCGGGACAGCAAGGTCTGACCACCGATCTCAATGAGGCATTTGGGGCGATGCTGGGTGACGGGCCAGAGGCGCTTTCCGACTCCGGCCGCCAGAATGACGGCTTTCATGGACGCTTGCCGATCTCGTTTTCGAAGGCGTCGAGGAACTCGACAAATTGCTGCTCGGTGAGCGCACCCATATTGGCGATGCGGAAAATGCTGTGCTCAAGGTTGCCCTGCCCGGCATAAATCACATACCCGCGCGCCTTCAGTCGATCATGCAGCGTCTGATAGGAAAGCCCCTCCGGCAGATAGTAGGCAGTGATGCTGTTGGATTGCCGGTCTGGGGGCAGGACAGGCCTGACGCCGATTTTCGCCATTCGTTCGCGGATCAACGTCGCCATCCGTTTATAGCGCTGAATCCGCTTGGCCACCCCTTCTTCCAGCAGTTCGTTGAGCGCCTCGTCAAACGCGTAATAAATTTGGACGGCAGGGGTAAACGGCACGACTCCCCGGCCTTGATCGTCGACGTAGTGCGTCAAATGCAAGTACAAGGACCGCTTGGGATACGTCCGCATTCGTTCTAAAAATCCTTTCCGTACCAGCACGAAAGAGACGCCGGGGAATCCCTGAATGCATTTTCCGGCGGTTCCGGCCACCATATAGATCTTCGAACCGGCAATATCGATATGCTCTCCTGCCAACGCGCTCACGGCGTCCAAAATGAACACGCGGTTTAAGCCGTCAACGACTTCCGCAACGGCTTTTCCGGGATTCAGCAATCCTGTGGTCGTCTCATGGTGAACCATTCCTACCGCATGGACCTCGGGATGCTGGCGGAGCGCCAAACGCAACCGCTCAGGATCTGGGCGCTCTGTCCACTCATGCTTGAGCTCCGACACTCCCAAGCGGTGGAGGCCGACCATCTGAGACATCCGCTCTCCATACACGCCGTTATTGATGATTAACGCGCGCTTGCCGTGTGGAATCGAGGACATCAAGGCCGATTCGACGGCCGCGGTACCGGAGCCGGTGATTAGCACGGCCGTATAATCTGCCTCCGCACCGGGCACGAAGGCTTTGAGCAGCTTTGACTGAATTCCCTGCTGTAACTCTGCAAAGTCCGATTCTCGGTGACAGATATCGGGACGCAACAGCGCCTGCCGTACACGCTCCGACACATTCACCGGTCCTGGATTCAACAACATCATGATGAGAAGATCCTGTCGGGGTTGGCGGCCGTTATGCAATGCCGGTCATAAACCGCTTCGTGATGTCCGGCGGATCGAGCACGATCCGTCCGGCGTCTTCCGCAAACTCATTCACCTTGATCAGCAGCAAGCTGGGGCCGTCCTTCTTGAGCATTTCCTTGAATTCGTAGATCAGATCGTCGCGGTCGAGCGCGCGTTCGACATTCACGTAGCCTGCCGCTTTGGCCACTTTGTCGAGGGGCACGACATTCGAAATAGTGGGCTGGTTCCCCGTCGTGCCGTAGACCTCGTTGTCGAAGACCACATGGACAAAATTTTTCGGTCGCAATGCGCCGACCGTCGCCAATGTGCCCATGCCCATCAAGACGTTCCCGTCGCCGTCGAACGTGACCACTTGTTTGTGTGGTTTGGCCAGCGCCACGCCAAGTGCGATGGCCGGCGCATTTCCCATGGAGCCGATCATATAAAAATGCGTCGGACGATCGGCGATCTTCTGGACCTCGCGCGATGGAAATCCGTTGCAGACGATCAGAGGCTGATCCGTCAGCAATTCCAGCAGCGCGGCCATCGCCTGGGCTCGGCTGATCAATGTCCCCTGCTCCGGCCTCATGGATGTAAGCCCTTCACAACGCCTTTAGTGATGAACAGCGCAAGGGGTATTCTCTGTTTCATAAACGTCTCGGCCACCCACTTGAAATCTTCGACCGCCGTCTTTTCGGTCAATGTGCGATGAGGGATCTTCATCGTATCCAGGAATTGGGGCATGACCTCCCCCATCACCAGATGTTCGGGAGCGTCTTTGCCGCCTTGGCCACGCCAGGACACGATGAGAATGCAGGGCTGCTTGTAAATAACGTTCAAGGAAATCAGCGTGTTGAGGGAAGTCCCCAGCCCGGAGTTTTGCATGAGTACGGCGGGAATCTTGCCGCCCATATACGCTCCCGCAGCCATGGCCACCGCTTCGTCCTCGCGGACGGCCGGCGTATACAGGCGCCGATCCATTAATTCAGCGATAATGCCGCCGAGGATTGAATCCGGCACACCGGTGAAAAAATTCACCCCCATGTCCTGCAAAACCTGAACGAAGGCATCGCTTTCGATCATGACCGGCGTCATCCTCCAACAGGAAAAATTTCGCGCATTATAAGCCATGGCAAGACGCATTCTCAAGGAAACGAACCCGTTGCACGGCTTCCCACTGCATGATAGCGTTACCGCATGCGACTGATTGGCGCGTTGCTGGCAGGCTGGATGATCGCGGTTCCTGCAGTCGCCGGCGCCGTGTCGATGACGAACGATCCCAAAGGCTTTCGCAACATCGTCTGGGGCACTGCACTGCATGCGCGGGCGGATTTGGAACCGACCGGCCGCGGACGTAACATCATCGAATATCGTTTCAAAAATTCGGCGCCTTCTTTCGCCGATATTCCTGTAGAAAGCCTGCATCTCTCGACGGTAGACGGCCAATTCGCGCGGGTGACGATCCGATATCGGGGCGAAGAGACCCATAAAAAGATCCTCGCGTTTCTCGAGTCGGAATTCGGCCCGACCGAACGCCTGCCGGGTCAAATGTTGCGCGGCCTGAATCAGCAATACACCTGGCGAGGCAGCGAGTCGGAGATCAATCTCACCTATCAGGCCGGCACAGAGCGCGGCTATTTGTTTTTGGACAGTCGCACCCTGGCACCCCGATTCAACGATTTGCTCGCCGATACGGCGGAGTAACGCCATGCTGGATTGGCGAATGTTCACACGCACCGTTAGCCTTATCGCCCTCGTCGGCGCCGCTTTGTCATCGGACGGCGTCGCGCTCGCCGTGCAGATGAAGGAAGATCCTCGCGGGTTCGAGGGAATTCCGTGGGGAGCGACCCTTTCCGAATCCGAGACGTTTGGAAAGGTGGAGGATGCCGGCCGGCTGAAGACCTATGAACTCAAAGGCGGAACTCCCTCTTTCGGTCCCGCGAAAGTCGAGTCAATGAGATTCACCACCGTCGATGACCGCTTCGCTCGGGTCACCGTCCGATACGAAGGCAAAGAAACCCACGACCAGCTGCTAAACTTCCTGCAGTCCCGCTACGGGCCGCTCGATCGCACGCCTGGCCAGTTCGCTGGAGGGGCGGTCAAGCTGTTTGCGTGGCAAGGTGAAGAAACCGCTGTCAGCTTGCGCTATGAGATTCGCACGGACCGGGGAATCATCTTCTTCGAAAACCCTTCGCTCGCGAGCCGCATCGAGGGCGCGATGGCGCCCGAACCCGACGTGGGCGGTGCCACGTATTAATGGAGACCGCCGCAGATAGTTTTCATGAACGCGCTCTCGCATCATGAGCCGTCATCAAAGGCCAAACCATTTCTTGAGCGCGCCTTCGGCGGCTCAACGAAGCCAACATCATAGAGATTGCCGTCATTCGGGGTTCTAAAGAAGAAGCGATTGCGCTGCCCAACATCCCGCTATCGGACAGCATCTACCGCTTGACTAAGCGCCCGACGAATTCATCGGAATGGCGATGTTTTCCGACCGCCGGTCGCAAGAACGGTACAAAGCCTCCGGCTTTCACGAAGCCCGCAGCGTCAGTAAGGCGTCCTTCACAGATCTCGTCCAGGAACTGCTTGACGAGGGACACCACGTCAAAATGCCGTGCCGGTCTTCAAAGGCTGGATAAAAGTCGATCCCTTCGAGGAGTATCAGGAAGCCTGGGCCCGAACCCGCCACTGAGTCCCACGTAGATCCACGTAGTCTTCGTTTGCTCGACCACCACGCGATTTCTGCCCCCCTTCAGGAGGGTTCTCGACCCCCTCGATCTGGGAATGGCTGAAACCTGCCCCTGGGGTATTCTCGAGATGTGTCGATGAGGAGGTCCCCATGAAATGCAGCTTGCCTGAACAGAATCTCGCCGCCCCCCGCGCCCATGCGCCTCTGGACCGCCGCTACGCCGAACGAGCCCTGATCCACAATGAAGTCACCTATACCAGCACCGAGGGCGCCAGGTTCACGACATCCAGCGGGTCCCTGCAAGATCTCTCGAAAACCGGCTGCAAAGTGGTGGGAACGACGCTTCCTGCGATCGGCGGCAGTCTCACCATCACCTTGTACTTGAACGACGGCCAGGCGCCCTTGCGCCTGACAGACGCTACGGTGTCATGGATCAAGGGCAATGTCTTCGCCGTTCGGTTTCCGAAGCTGACGGAAGAGGAACGGAAACGGATTCAAGCAGCCATTTGGAAACATGTCAGTTTGTCCGCAGCCAAGGACCAGCGAACAGCGTTTCGCATCGTTCCGTAACGAAGCGGCATACGAACGGCACCACGGAGGAAGGATGAGACAGCTGAGCATCGAGCAGTCGCGCAGGATTGCGCACAAGTCAACTCGCGAAAACCGTCGAGGGACCGAGCGCGTCCCCACGCAGTTCAGTTTGATGTACTCCGGAATGTGCGACGGCCGCATGCTCATCGGGAGCGGCATTGTCAGAAACGTCTCCGAATCCGGGATCGGCATCCATGGCAATCATCCAGTCAAGCTCGGGATGGACCTCTCACTCTTTATCGAACTTCCCGGCGTGGAGGAACCTGTGTGCATTGCCGAAAGCCGGGTATCTTGGGTATCGGGACGGCGCTTCGGAGTTGAGGTAAACGCGCCCAAACTGGAAACCCAGAATGAGCTGAGGTTTTACGTCTGGAATCATCTGCATCGGCACAGCGCCAAGAAAGGATAAGGCCATGAAACAAACACGAGCGCCGAGGCTTACGCATAGAACCCGTCCCCTCTGCGACCGGCGTGCAGAACACCGCCTGCCGGTCGATTTCCGGCTGATGTATTCCGCACAGGACGAGAGGGAAGAATTGATCATGGGCGACGGCAGCGTTCTGGATCTCTCCAGCAAAGGTCTCCACATCCGCGGCAATAGGCCCGTGAAGCCGGGCCTTGACATGACGTTGTTTCTGTATCTTCCCGACGGCCAAGACCCTTTGTTCGTCCTCAGCGCCAAGGTGGCATGGTCGAAGGGCCATCAATTCGGGGCGGAGATTCTGAAAATGAATCTGCGCGAGCGCAATCGATTGCGGTATTTTCTCTCCTCGAATCCCCGGTAAGCGGCCTCCCTCGCAATCCCGTTCTTGGTTGTCAGCCATGGGAACTTCGTGCTACGCTTTTCGGTGAGTAATTACTCACTCACTATCCACGATGGCGCGACAACCTCGGCCGACCAGTCAACAGCGTCAGGCGGGTTTGATTGCTGCGGCCGCATCTCTCTTCGCGGCCAAAGGCTTCAACGGCACAACGACCAAAGAGATAGCCCGCGCGGCCGGGGTGAGCGAAGCACTGGTCTTCAAGCATTTCCCCACCAAGCATGCGCTGTACGGCGCGATTCTGGCCGAAAAGGTCACGATTGAGGAGCTGCTCGGCGCCGTCGAAGAATCCGCAAAGAAACGGGATGACCGCCGCGTTTTCACCTTGATCGCCGGCTTCCGCATCAAACCCAATGTGGATTCCACCTTTCTGCGGTTGCTGCTTTTCAGCGCGCTCGAGGGTCATGAGTTGTCCCAAATGTTCTTCGGAAAGCATCACCGCGTCCTTTACGACCACCTGGCCGCGTACATCGAGACGAGAATCGGGGAAGGCGCCTTCCGCGAGGTCGATCCGCTGTTGGCCGCCCGGGCCTTCATCGGAATGGTCGTCCATCACCGGCTGCTCCACGAAATCTTTGGCGTGCCGATGCACCGCTCGCATGACGAAACGGTCGCGACCTATGTCGACTTGTTCCTGCACGGCCTGGTGAAAAGCCAAACGGGGAGACGGACCGCATGAATTCTGTCAAGCAGCATCCGCTGGTCACGCTAGGCGTCATCATTTTTTTTGCCGTGACGGCGCTGGTGGTCTTTCGTCTCAGCAGCGGGGCCAAGGTCGATCAGAAAAAATCCCGGATCATTACCGTCGGGACGGTGACGCCGCTGAAGCAGGACCTCGACATCCGGCTGGCCTATACTGCGGACATTACGCCCAATCAGGTGGTCAACATCTTCTCCCGCGTAGACGGCTACATCGCCAGGTTGTACGTCGACAAGGGTGATTTCGTGAAGGCCAATCAGCTCCTCGTCGAAATCGACCATCAGGACTATCTGCATGCCGTCAACCAGGCAAAAGCGAACGTGGCCGCCGCGAAAGCCAAAGTCACGCAGCAGGAGGCGTCCGTTCGCAATGCCAAGCTCACGCTCGATCGCATGCAGGCGCTCATCAAAGAACAGTTCGTCTCCCAACAGGACTTGGACAACGCAGAAGTGAACCTGGACGGCGCGATGGCCGCCCTGGAGTCGCTGCGAGCGCAGGTCAAGCAGATGGAAGTAGCGCTCGCCCAGGCGGAGACCAATCTCGCCTACTCATATATCCGCGCTCCGTTCGCTGGGTATGTGGCGGAACGGAACCTCGATTTGGGCGCCTACGTGACCGGGGCCGCCACCGCCAATTCCACGACTTCCCGGGGTATCGTCAGCCTGCATGACGTCGAAACGGTTCGCACGCTGATCGAGGTCGTCGAAAAACACGTCCCGCTCATCCAGATCGGGCAAAAGGCGGAAATCCGGGCGGAGGCATATCCCGATCGCATATTTGAAGGCACCGTCACCCGCGTCGTGCAAGCGTTGAACCGCGCGACCAGAACCATGACGGTCGAAGTGGATTTGCCCAACAGGGACCGCCTGCTGAAGGGCGGCATGTTCGCCCGAGTCGAAGTCCTGGTCGGCAAGCATCGCGACGCGTTGCAAATCCCGATCGACGCCGTGAGCCGGCTTGAAGACGCGCAGTACGTCTACATCGTCCGCGACGGAAAAGCGGAACGTGTCCCCGTGGAAATCGGCGTCCGCGACGAAAACCGGGTCGAGGTGACCAAAGGTCTTACGGGTGCCGAGCAGGTCATCGTCTCGGGCAAGGACCTCGTGCACGACGGAACGCCGGTGCAGACCGAGCCGGTTGCTCCGGCGAAAGGTGCCGGCTGATTGCACCGTTTCCGGATCTCTGACTGAGAGTCGTTAGAGCATGTGGCTTACGCTTCTTGCGTTACGCAACCGCATCGGCATTCTGATGTTGTCGCTGGCCATGGTCGTGCTGGGCGCGACATCGTTGAATCGCCTGCCCGTCGACCTGTTTCCCAACATCCAGGTACCCGTCGCCTTCGTCGGCGTCATCTATAAGGGCGCCCCTCCGCTCGATATCGAGCAGAGCGTAGTGTATCCCATCGAGAAGGCCGTGAGCTCCGCTTCCAACGTCGAGCACGTCGAATCCTTCGCAAAACAAGGTATCGGAGCCGTTCAAATTTGGTTTAACTGGGGCGCGGACATCAACGTTGGACAGATGGAGGTGATGCAGCGGATCACCCAGATCTTGAACAGCCTGCCGCCCGGTATCCTGCAGCCATTTATCGTCAAGTTCGACGTTTCGAATATTCCGGTCTCGTTTGTCACCGTGTCCAGCGACGACCTGGATGAACGCGCGCTCTACGACCTCTCGTTCAATACCATAGCGCCTCAGATCGAACAGATTGCGAACGTCGCGGCCGCCACGGTCGAAGGGGGGAAAATCCGGCAAATTAACATCAACCTGGATCCCGCCCTGCTCAACGCGCGGAGCTTGTCGATTTTGGACGTCGTGAAAGCGGTCAAGGCCGCGAACTTGATCCTGCCGTCAGGCGACATCAAGGCCGGCAACCTCGACTACAATGTCTTCACAAATAATCAGTTCCGTACGGTGGAACCGATTCAGGACGTCATTGTGAAGGTGAATCAGCAGGGCAACCCCGTCCGCGTCCGCGATCTCGGCACGGTGACGGACTCCTCGGACATTCAGACGAACGTCGTGAGGACGGACGGGAAGCGGGCGGTCTATCTCCGGGTCAACAAGCAGCCGATCGCCAACACCGTCGAGGTCGTCGATTCGCTGCGTGCAGCGTTGCCCAAAATGATCGGTATTCCGCCGGGAGTTCAACTCGGCATCTCCTTCGATCAATCGATTTACATCCGCCAGTCCATCGGGAACCTCGTGGAGCAGGCGCTGCACGGTTCGCTGCTCGCGGCCGCCGTCATTCTGATCTTCCTACGCAATTTGACGAGCACGGTGATTATCTCGGTCGCCATCCCTCTCTCCATCATGGTGACGTTTATTGTGCTCTATTTCACCGGCCAGACGTTAAATGTCTTCACCCTGGGGGGACTGGCGCTGGGCATCGGCCGCCTGGTCGACGATTCGATCGTCGAATTGGAAAATATCCAGCGGCACCTCAATATGAACCCTCGCCGCTGGGACGCCATTCTCGATGCCGCCCGCGAGGTGGCGATGCCGATTTTGGCGTCGACCGTCACGACCGTGGTCGTCTTCCTGCCCATCTTTTTTGTGGTTGGCATCGCACGCCTTCTATTGATCCCTCTCACCTTGACCATTGCCATTGCCCTGTTCACGTCATTTTTTGTGTCGCGGACGGTGACCCCGGCGCTCTGTTTCAAATTTCTCAAACCGGAACAGGAAGCGCACCGGTCCATGCCGCGATGGTTCGTTCGCACCATGGAGTGGAGCAGAGCGCGTTATGAGTCTTTGGACCGCGGATTCGAAGATTCGCTGCGCTGGGTGATCGCCCATCGCAGAGTGTTTATCATTGCCATTCTTGCGATGTTCGCCGCGTCGGTCGCCCTGGTGCCGAAAATCGGCACGGAGTTTCTGCCGGTGTCCGACGAGAGCCAATTCCGGATCGTCCTCCGGGCGCCGGTCGGTCAGCGGGTCGAGAAGACCGAGCAGCAGGTCGCCGAGGTCGAGCGCGTCTTGCGCGCCAACATTCCTGCCGGCGAACTGGAGACGATCGTCTCGAGCACCGGTGTGCTGGCGCAAGGCCGCTCCTCGCTCTTCAATCCGAACACGGGACCGCACACGTCGGTCATCTCCGTGTATCTGACATCTCCGGATCGTCGCTCACGGAACCAGGTGCAAATCATGAACGATGTGCGGCCGAAGGTTGTCAAGCTCTTTCCCGGCGTGGCGATGTTCTTTGATCCCGGCGGCCTCGTCAAGCGCGTCACCAGCTTCGGCTCGCAAAAATCCGTGGATGTCGAGATCTACGGGTACGACTTCGACAAGGCGCGGGAAGTCATCAGGCAGGTCGAAGGCTTAATGCACCGCATCGACGGACTGGCCGACATCGAAGTCAGCCGCGAGGAAAACTACCCTGAGGTGAACGTCATCGTCGATCGCGAGAAGGCGGCGCTCTTGGGCATCAGTGAAACCGACATTGCCAACGCCGTCCTGTTCTCGCTGAACGGCAACGGCCAGACCGATCCGATCATCTATACCGATCCGCAGAACGGGAACGAATATTACATCAGCGCCTGGCTGGCTGAGGATCACCGGAAAGACCTGACCGACATCGAGAACATCATCCTCACGGCACGAAACGGAGAGCCGGTGCTTCTCAAGAATGTGGCCTCGCTGAAATTGAACGCCGGGCCCGTGAAGATTGATCGGAAGTATTTTCAACGGGTGATTCACATCACGGCCAATCCGTTAAACCGCGATCTCGGCGCGATTGCGGAGGACCTCGAGACAGGCTTCGCTCAACTGCAACTCCCCACGGGATTCAGCATCCGCCTCGCCGGCCAGATTCAGCAGCAGCGCGAAACCTTTGCCGGGTTGCTGTTCGCAACCGTTCTGGCGCTGATCCTCGTCTACATGGTCATGGCTGCCCAGTTTAAATCGCTGGTGGACCCGTTCATTATCATGTTTTCCGTACCCATGGGCTTTCCGGGCGTGATCCTCGCGCTGTTCCTTACGAACACGACGCTCTCAACGACCTCAATGATGGGCATCATCATGATGCTTGGCATTGTGGTGAGCAACGGCGTGCTGCTGGTCGACTACACGAACGTCTTGCGGCGCAAAGGTGTGGCGCTTCGTGACGCGGTCATTCGTGCGGCCAGGACGCGCCTTCGTCCGATTCTGATGACGTCGTTGGCGACCGTGTTCGGGCTGTTGCCGATGGCCATCGGTTGGGGGACTGGCGGAGAAACGAATGCCCCATTGGCACGGGCGGTCGTAGGCGGTCTCAGCGTCTCGACCTTGCTGACACTCTTTCTCGTGCCGACGATATACTTGATTCTTGAGGAACGGTTTCCGCGGCGTGCGCCGGCGGAGGGATCGACTGTCTTTGAGGAACTGCCTGCCGAAGCTCCGCTCGTGCCGGCAAACCGCTAAGGATCCTGCCGGCGGCTTACATCTCCCGGCTGACGGCGGGGAACAGTGCTCGTAACTGCAGCGCCAATCCCATGTCGCCACTGATTCTGATCCGGCCGGACATGGCCGCGGCCGGTCCGCTCAGCTCGCCGTTCAGCACCTTGACGCAGTCCTCGCCCGCCATCGACAAAATGACATGCGGATCCTCATGCCGCCCTTCCTTCACCTGGCAGGCTCCTTCGCGAATCGTCACGACGTATTGCCCGCCCTGCGATCCGCTCAAGTCGAACTGATACACCGCTTCCAAATCCTCGGCAGCTTCGGCATCGAGCTTGGAAGGCAATTGCTTGAAGAATTCCTTTAAGCCAGTCGCTCGCATGCTCGAGGAAATCCGAGGATGGACGAGGCATGGGAGCGGCGTGTTGGCCGCCCCATGCCGTGCTTCAACTAATAGCGAAGCGTGACGGTTGCGGTCGACCGCCGTGCGCCGAAAAACTGCCGTGAAAACTCTTCCACGACCGCCGGGTCATAGCCTTTGCAGCTGAAAATATCCAGATAGGCGTTGTTGGTGTCGTTGGCGAAGTGGCCGCTGATCAAGGAGGTCGAGATCAACTGAACCATCGAATAGCCTGCGACCCGCCCCGAACCGAAATCCACGACCTGGCATTCTCCGAAGCGCTGCATGTCAATGAGCTCGCAGAGCTCGACGACATAACGGCGGATATGGTCGGCATCGCGGATAAGATCGGGATGGCAGTCTTGCAGGTCAACAGCAGTGCACAGTCCCCAGGCCTTCCCTTCACCGACCATGTCCTTGACAGGGATGGCCGAGGAAGCCTCTGGGGCACTCGATGGCAAAATCGTCTCTTCGGAACCGACCGGGACGCTCATAGGGCATTCCGCCTTTCTGTGTGTGGGTGAGAACTACGGGGGTTTTTTTCACTATACCATGAATTGTTTCATCCGCATGACGGCCCCGAAAAAAAATTTGCGCTGGTCGGTGTGCGGTCGGTTGACAAGATTCTTGACCCTCAGGGAGAATGCCGGCCATGAACGCCAGTCCCCAAGCGCCCGCCTCAGATCTTCCTGATCGCCTCTGCACATGGTGCAAGGTCCCTATGAAGAAACGGCTGGTCGCCAGCGGGCAGTTCATTCATTACACCTGCCCCAAATGCATCTTCCAACACACGACGCGACGCGCGTCTCAACCATCCGCCTCTGACTAGAGCCATTGATGCCGCGATCCCCGGGCACGGCGAAGGATTTCCACCGACTGTTTTAGAGTTTCTCTCGGATTTGTGACCGGATGTCCTCCATCCGGCGGCGATTCACGCCGAAATCCCCGTAGCCAAGGCGAGAGGCGGAGCGAAAGTGGATCGTCTTGGATGCTTCATCGAAGAGGAATTCCACATCGTCGACAAACTTCAGTAGAAGGCTCGTAAATTCGTAATGGAGGTAGCCATCTTCTTCCTCGACTAACTTGGTGCGCGGCAGGCCACCGATGATTGCCTTCAAGACGGCTTTCGCGTCTAACCTGGTCTTGGAATAGCGATAAGGACCTATTGCATGCCGGCTGTCTTGCGCGGGTGCAAGCGTCGACACGCAGTTCGGGCTCTCAGGACAGGGCGCAAGTGATCGCATCGTTGATGACGCCGAAACAACTACTGAATACTCTTACATGCCTCCTGAATGTGTTCTCAATCGACCCTTCTAATACCAGATCGTCGTCAACGGGGGCTGTGGGTCATCGCGGCTTTCCACGGTCACGGAGACCCGTCCGATGATGCGTCCATCCTCAGATTCAAGATCCACCCGCCAGTCGCCGGGGTCGAGTTGTTGCTTGAACGTGTACGCCCGGTAACCGGCTTCGCGGCCACCGGATATCTTCACAGGAATCTTGTCGGCATGCGAGAACGGCTTATTGGGTTGCCCCCGAAAGTACCAATGGTGGTATACGGTCGTGTTCAATGCGACGGGCGCAAAGACGGCGGTAAAGCAATAAATCGGCTCATGCGCAGGAAAGGTCGTATCAGATCGCTTCCAGACTTGGTACCACTTGCGTTCGAACGACAATTCGAATCGGTCGTCCGACTTCTTGACTTCATGGTAAATGCCGCCGAACTTCATTGAAAGCGGCACGGGAGGAATCCAGTTCAGAAAATAGAATCCGACCATAAGACCGATCAATCCAAACGCCGGAATGGTGACACCAAAGGCCTCTCGCCCGGACCGATCCGGATTGTTGCGATAGATCAGTTGCACGACGCGGAACGTCACCGTCGCGCTGAGAGCCGCACCCGCCAAAAAGACCAGCAAGTTCATGTAACCGGTCATGACGGGCAGGAAAAAAGTAAAAAACCCGAAACAGACGAGCGCATACAGGCTGATCAACAAGCGAAGATTCGACAGACGGTCTCGAAGGAACTCGTTCCCCACCAGGAGGAGCACCAGCACACCAAAAAATACCGCCGTACTGGTCAGCGTGGCGCTGCGTGAATAGAACACGGCATACGCGCTGAAAAGGCTCCCTAGAAGAAACTGACTGGCCATCGGATAGTACGGTCGGCTCCGAAGGAGCCATCGGGTGAACGGCGAAAGCGCTGCCAACTGTTCTCGCTCGGGAGGCGGCTCGATTCCGAGTCTGCCGGTCAGAACGATGAGGACGCCGAGCAGCAGGAGATAGAGGAGCAGCAGCAGGTTGTCCTGGAGGCGGTCGATCCGTGTCAGGGTCAGGGTGTCATAGCTGACGCCGGAAAAGAAAAAGACGGCAGGCATGAAAGGCTTTGCGAGCAGCGACTGAACCCTGCCGAGCGGACTCATGCACCTACTGTGCGGAATCGGCCAGGTTTCTTCAATGAAATATTAGTTTCAGAAATTTGGTTTTGAGGCTGTTCAAACGGGCTGTTTGGCTAGGCCGCAGCGAGCGAGAACCTGAGGCGTACGGTTTGAGGTACGTTGAAGGTTAGAGCGATGCGAGAACGACGCCAAAAGCCCGTTTCAACAGCCGTTCAGATGAAGGCGGGAAGCGGCGCATACACGACAGGCTGTCCGATCAAGCGCTCCAACCAGCCGCCCATGAGCTCCTCCTTTAAAGGCGCCTTGTTCAGACGCGCTTCGATCGCGAAGCCGGTCCGTGAGCCGACGACGCCGATGATGGCGGACGCATCGTCTCCTTCGGGAATCAGCTCCTGGGTTTGGAACTCGCACAAGGTGGCATACAGCCTGCCGTCCGGTTCGATGGCGGTCCGGATCTCGGGCAAGTCGTCGAGCGGACAGTGGACCGAACAGCGGTAGGCGTAGCGAGCCGAAGGCTCAACTGCGGCAAACGCACGAAGCGCTTCCTCCGAGAAGCCCGTGAGATACGTCCGTAGGCCTGCCGGCTCGGGAGCAAAGGTTGCCGCCAATTGACTGGCAGGGACAAGAAACTCATAGGCGTCGGACGTATTGTATTCGAACTGGGAGGGGCCGAATGCGTCCGGCCAGGAGCAGAAAAACGGAACGGATGGGTCCTGTGGACGGAGAATGAGCTGCCCCTTTTCAATGGCCGTCTCTATAGGAAGCCCGACCGTGGTGATGGCCTCCAGAAACGCGGTGCGGCGTTCATCCACCCATTCTTCGCGCCGAGCGTCGTCACGAGTCTCGCCGGGCGTCACGACCTCGCGCGTTTGAAGCCGAATGCGGAGAAACGAATGCGCATGGCGGAATCCGAGCCAGAACATCGCCCGGTTTTCATGCAGCGCCATGCGCTCGCGGATGCGCCATGGATGGCTGATCGAGCAATACGTCCCGACGTCCTGAAAGCGGAGATACGCCGTGTGATAGGCGCCGGCCAGGAGAAAAAAATCTCCGCGCCATCCTTCCCGGACATGAACGAGCGTGACATCCTCCGTCGACCAGGCATCCAGAGTGTCGAAGTCTTCGGGCGACTCAACCGTCCATTCCTCCACGTAGCAGATGACATCCTTCGCGGGAACCGCCGGTTTGAGTCCCAAAGCGGCCAGGCGCTCACCGACCGCCAGCACCTCATTGAAGGTCAATGCCGCGCGGGTTTCCCAGCGTCGCTCACGCACGTAAGCTCTCCGTAGGCGCTATCGCTTCGGCCGCAGCGCGCGTTGTGAAATGGTTGTATCGGCCAGATACCGATCGATGGTGTCTTTAATGGTTGCCACTACGAGACGCTCGACGTCCTCTTCAGAAAACCAAACCACCGTATCTGACTGCGCGCTCTCCAAACTTCGGCTCGTGCTGCTGTGATCCACGTTATTCCGGGCACTGATGGTCAATTTGTTGCTCGTCGTCAGATAGGTGGAAAACATCCGGCTCTTGGCATTCGCGGAAAATTCAAAGATTTGCCCGCTGATGACGATGTCCGCGTTCGGCGTCGACCCGGCCGGCGCGACGCGAACGTCCCACGACCGGTCGAGCCAGCCTGACCCTCTCAGCCGATCGGCGAGGGCCTGCGCATACACTTCGCCGGGCTTTTCTCCGGTCACGTTGAAATTGGTCACCCCTCCCCACAGATGCGTGCGCATTCCGATCCGATGCTTGTCGGCGCGCCGGTCCTCGAACGGTTCGATGACGATCTTCACGGCCTCCGGCTCCGCCTGCTGCACCGGCTGCTGGGGCGGGAGGACGTCAAAATGAACGGTCTGCCCGCTACCACCGCAACCGGCCGAGAGCGTGAGCCCCACCCCGAACAAAACTGCAGCGCCCCCTCGCACGAGCGAATCTCTCACGATGCCCTCCTTGGCAATTGCCCTAATTGAACGCGGGGTAGTCTACAGAAATCACTCCAGTGGCACAATTACAGCGCGACGATTGGCAGCATCTCCCGGAATGTTTCTCGGGTCAGCTCCGCCAGGTCCCCATGGCGTACACGCGGGTCGGCAAAAGGCAAAAACCGTACGATTTTCAGGATGGATCGCTCAGCCAGCACCGCCGCAATCTGCGCTTTCCGATCGTGCGTGATCGGCAGCGTAAACCCTTCGCCGCCCTTCCACTCCCACAGTGTCGGTGCGAGCGACAACTCCAAGTGCCGTCCGGCAATCAGATGGAACCGATCGACCAGACGCTTCTTGTACTGCCGCATCAAGCTGCCCTCGAGAATCCAGGCCCATGCGACGTGGTGGCCCCACCACACCAACGTGCGGAATGTGCGCTTTTCGGGGCCATGAAAGTGTTTCGGACAATCGAGGTATTGGTAGGGGAAAGACTCTAAATGTTCTCCTTTGACCAACTGCGTGCTCGCGGCATCGGATTCGGGCAACGGTGGAAGCACGATTTGACTGAGTTCCTCTTTGAGGATCTGCCGGGCCGCCTCCAATTGGCGACGGATTTTCTCGCTGATTCTGGCTTTCTTTTGGAAAAAAGCGGCGTCAGTCAGGAGCGCGGCTTCTTCGTCGCTGAACGAAAGTCCTTCCACCATTTGCGCGCTTTCGATCGACAGTCTTATTTCTGATGAGTTTCGAATGCCGTAACGTCCAACGCATAGTGCCGCCGACATTCGGCGCAACGGATGACCACGACGTCTTCAAAGACATCCATCTCACGCAGGGAGAGCGCCGATGCATGAGCGTCCAGGCAGCTTGCGAGGAGCGGCCGAGCGTCACGTCCCGGCTCGGACGCCTTTTCCTGGTGTGGGAGCTGCTCGGAACCGCCGGCAGCGCCAACACTTGCAGAAGCCATCGTGACATAGTGAGCGAACCGGCACGACGTACAGGCCAGGCCCAACTGGTTGTCGGCGGTGAAGCGTCTCACGGACAGACAGAGCGGATGTACAGACCAGCATTGCTGGAGAAACGCACCGGTTCGAAAGATCTGCCCCATGGCGCCTTTCCCTCACCGTTTCCAAAGCGCGAGCATGACCAGCGCGCCGACAGCGTAAGGGATGACACATGCGTACAGCACAGCCCTGCGAGCCTCCCATCCCGAGCCGGTGGTGGCGACCTGTTCCTTGTAGACGAACTCATACGAAAGCACGAGCAAGGTGAGCGTGAGCGCCAGCACTCGGCTCGTCCTGGGCCAGGTATAGTGGCCGCTGACTAGAAAGTTGGCTGTGAAGAATCCGCTGCTCGCAAGAATCGCCGGCGCCAACAGGTAGCGAATACCTTGCGCAAACAGGAGATGCCAGCGAGGAGAAAGCACAAGACGGCGGGGCCGAGGGTCAGAGGTCACGAGCCGACGGCGAGGGCACTATCGGCTTGATGGAGGACGGTCCGATCCGCCTGTGCAGCGCGGCACGTCTTGCAGATGCGGGGCCGAGCTTTGAAGAATGAAAATTTTCCACTCGCGAGACAGCTGTAATGAACGAATTCGTCGCAGACTGTGCAACGTGACCAGCCGCCGCGAAACATCGTCTTATCGCGATACAGCCCCTGTTTGCAGACTTTACAATGACGGGGCTCGATGGGAAGCAGCATCGGCTCCCAATCGCCGCCGGCTTTTCTAATACTCATGGAACGGCAGTATAGCGAGCCAATCGGTGTAAAAACAAGAAGCGCTTAGCAAGACCAAACTAACCGGGCCGTCACTTGTGACTCCCCCTTGCCGAGGAAGGAGGACTGGTCCTTTTTCGACTTG
>DATELB010000124.1:0-3488 GCA_035277085.1 Nitrospira sp.
GCGGTGGCGGTCGGCGGCGGTTGAAGAGATGCTCGGTCTAGCGAGGTCCTCCATGGGCGTCTTCTGCGCTGAATCATGGCGTCGGCGTCCGGACACGGTAGATGATATGAGCGCTTAGAAAAGTAGCCTGTGCCCTTTCTTTGCCAATGTCTCCCTTTTTCTGTTCCTCGCGCGGGAATGGCTCCTAGACAATTTCTTGAATAACGACTACTGCGGTAAAGGCTCATGGCAAACTCGGCAAGCTTTGGCATCGGGTCCTACGTTCGGATCGCCATCCATGCCAAACTGGGGAACTAGCGATCTACAATTCGGACATCGCGGCGCGCAAATACAGAGTAAAAAGAACATTGTTCCAAAAATTAGGCCGCTTATCCCATCGAATGTTTCTCCTCCCGAACTGCTGAGCCATCCCTCAAAGCGAAGCATTTCGTACCCTTCCCAGCGAGACAGACCAAATGTGATAAGCCGGCCAAGCAATAGAGCGGTACCGACAATGAGGATGATTTTGCAAAGTCTCCTGCTCGTCAAATAAGATTCTTGAGAAGACGACAATGTCATGGCAGGAAATGAATTAGGTTAAGCTGGCGAAAGGCTACTTTTGCGGCGACTAGTTGTCAATGAGGATAGTGAAACGCACGTATTTTGAATGGATCTGCACCGGTACGATCTACGAAAACCGAATGGTGAGAACTATAGGGTCGTGGGAGCGGATTGCTGGCGGGCGGCGGTCGGCGGCGGGGTTGAGGAGAGCCTCGGTCTGTCGGGCATCCTCCCGAGCATCTTCATGCCCTGACTCATCGCGTCGGCGTCACGACCCGACCCGACCCGTTTTTCTTGTCTTAGCCCTGCGCCCGCTTTCTAAGCTGCAATGCTCAGGGAGCGGTCACCTTTTGAAGGGCAGTTACGGGACCGAACCTTCTCAGCGTCGCGAGTTGTTGTTCGTTCCTTACGAGGAGCATCCCAGCAAAGCCCAAAGCATTGATTGAAATACCCTCGAAACATTCTTGCGATCGTGGCACAAGAAGGATCCACTTTCGAGTCACGAGCAAGTTGTAGGGAGCGGTCAGCATATGACTGCCCACAGTTGGGTCAACCGACAGACCGGCCGCGCGAAGCAGCTTGCGATAGCTGGCATGCAGGGAAGCGCCGCTGTGTTTTTCTGGATTGGTCCAGTCCGGGTCCATCGGCGCACCAACATGACGGAAGGGTAGACCTGGTACAGTGTCGACCATGCTGTCGGCCTGAGGGAAGAGCAAGAGCGGGTCGATCGGCAGCGGTGCGATTGTCGGATTGAACGGTACCAATTGCAAATGTTTGTGTGACTGGCTGGCACCGGCGTCGGGCCCGGCATTATAGAAGGCCAGTCCGTCGATTTCGGTAAGGGCGATGAGGAGCGCTTCGCAGTCTTGTTGAGTGAGTTGGCATTGTTGATCTTCAAACGCGCGAGTGACGATCAGCAGGTGATGCTCGAGCACGTTGAATTTATTCAGTAAGACGATGTGTGTCGGCGAAATCGGCGCGACAAAAAGTTCGGGGTCGTACGGTAAAAACGGATCGACATTCGATGGTGTGCCTTTAACTCGCGCTTTAGTCACCAAGGTTTGCCGAGTCCGTACCTGAAACCGGATGCCGTCTTGCTCGATCACTTCCACGGTGGTAGGGAGACTGTGTATTGCGCCGCACCGACTGGCATTGGCCGTACGTTCCAACAGCGTCGTCTGCAAGGTCCCTGGTACTAAATGTACATCCTTTTCAGTCATACTGAAGATGGTACGAGAAGCGCGGGAAAGAAAACAGATGATTTATGCGAGAATCTGGCGGGGGCGGTCGGCGGCGGCGTTGAGGAGAGTTGTCTGTCGAGAAGCCTCCATGGGCATCTTCATGTGTGGAATCATCGCGTCGGCGTCCGGGCGCTAATTCTTTTTCAAAAGCGACTGAGTCGGTTTTTATCCAGACCCAGTATGAAGGGCCCAAGAGAGTTCGAGAGTTTCGGCACTCTGTCTGATTTGCTGGAGAGTGAGCCTGTATGTTGCGAGGACATCCTTCATAGAGGCTCGCAGTCGATGTGTTTGGGAGGGACTTCCTGCCGACTGATGCCGCATCCTATTCACACGGTCTTCTTGGTCGGCAATGATGTGCTCTAGACGTTGTATCAAGATCCTCGAATCTGGCCTTGTCTCGGCATTCCAGGTCGGTGGGTTGGTCGAGAGAAGCCGCTCATAGGCACCCAGGTTGTCTCGAATTTGGTTGTGAACAGATTTATATGGAGAGTCTGCCATGAGGCGACCGCCTTTCTCACAGGTAACCGGCGGTCGGGCCTTCCGGGAGGCCGTCGGCAGATGTGCGGGGAGCGTAAGTTCAGGGTGGACGCGTGAGAGGCGCACGTCAATAGGAGTATCCCTATAGCCAGAGGCTTCTCGCCCTCGCTGACCTGCTGATTGGATACCCTTCCGGCCTGCCAAGTGTCGCGAAGTTGAGTTAGGGGTAGTCGGTTCGAACTGCCGAGGGACTGTCGGCGGCGGCGTTGAGGAGAGCTTCGGTCTGTCGAGCATCCGCCATGGGCGTCGTCATGTGCTGAATCATCGCGTCGGCGTCCCGGCGCGGAAGTAGGGCAGGGGCGGCCAGTTCAGAAAAGTAGCCTGTCCCCTTTTCTTGCCTTTTTTCTATTCCTATGGCCGGATACACCGTCCTCCTGTCAGGTTGTTCTCTTCACCGGTGTTCTCGTCTATTTGGCCTTTCGCATCGACCGTTATCGTGAAATCACAATCCGGATCAAAACAGGCCGCTGGGATACTGATCGGAGTGAGTGCAACGTGCTGGGCGGATGCGAGAGGCGCTGTTGGAATATCCACAGTCCCACCAGGAGAGAATCTCACACGAGTAATCGATGGGGGAGCAGTCCCTTCGGCTTGATTTTGGATGACGATTCGCAACTGGGGCACGCTAGTCATATCACAATAGGCATCGGGGCCTGCAAAGCTTCCGTCCGGAACGGCTATGAGGTCAGGGTTCGGTTGAGACTGTTCCAGTGTGATACACCCGCCGGCCAGAAGAGTCAGCAAGAAGCAGCAGCGCAGTGCAGCAGTTCGATATGGTGTTTGTCTAAAAGGTGTTGCACTCATCAGAAAAAGTGTAGCTCCCGCGTGTGTGCAATTCTAGCCCTGAATTCTGGCCGGAAAGCAGCTGTGCGGTTCAGTCTGCTGCGGGAGGCGGTCGGCGCGGCGGTTGGCGGCGTTGAGGACAGCTTCGGTCTATCGAGCACCCTCCATGGGCGTCTTCATCTGCTGATTCATCGCGTTGGCGAGCTACGCCACAGATGAATGGCAAGTACCACCGTCCAAAACCAGAACAAAACCACGAGCGTCTGAAATGGAAGGCCTTCGGTCCAGGGACTTGGTCCCAGAAAGGCTTTGAGCATGCCCACGCTCAAGGTGAGGACCGCACCCACGGCGATGCCCATAATGCCTATCCATCGCGGATACTGATCT
>DATELB010000125.1:0-40152 GCA_035277085.1 Nitrospira sp.
CATATAACTGTCCACGGCGAAATTCGGCAGGTTTCCGAAGATCGTGGCGCTGACCAGCATCGTTTTCCCTTCGAGGGTCTGCTCGATATCGGCTTCGGCCGGCTGAATGCCTCGCAGTCCCATATGCGTCGCCATGACCGAAAGCGCTGCAAGCTTCGTGATCAGAAATCCGCTCGGATGCAAATCATTCGTCGCGCCAAAGCGGGTATAGAACGTGTCGGGAGGCTGATGCTGCTTGGCCGCCTCGGCGCCCCGATCGAGTGCAGCACGAATCGCCTCCTGCGAGGGCTGCGACTCGATCGCAAACACGGGGGCCGTGCAGAGCAACAGAGAAGCCGCCATGAGAGGTCGTAATGGAGCCACCATCGGCATGGCACTAACAGATCGGTTTTTTCCTGTCAACGAGCGGGCTTATGAGGCCGGCGACCGTTCTCACCCACCGACCCCGACGCGCTAAAGCGCGCGTCCGGCCCGATTGACAAAACAAAACTCGAAGTGTTACAGAAATCAATCCTTTTCTACCCCGATCAAGAAGTCACACGGAGGAGTTCATGGCAGCCCCCGAACAGCAACCACCGGCGCAGACACCGAGACGCCAGTTCGTCAATTTTGCGTTCTATAAGCTCGACCCGGCCTGGCGGCGTTTGCCGGAAGACGAGCGGGCGAAAGGCAAGCAGGAATTCATCCGCGCCATCGAAGATTACTCCGGGAAGGTGCTGGTCATTCCCTATTCGACGGTCGGCATCCGCGGTGATTGCGACTTTATGCTCTGGCGCATCAGCTATGAACTGGAACTTTTCCAACAACAGAGTTCCAAGTTGCTCGCCTCCGGCTTGGGGCGATACCTCACCACTCCTTATTCGTATCTGTCGATGACGAAGCGCTCCATCTACGTCGACCATCACACGCATGAAAACCAGGAAAGCAAACGCCTGACCGTCGTCCCGGGCAAAGCCAAGTACATTTTCGTCTATCCGTTTCTCAAAACCCGCGAGTGGTTTCTCCTCACCAAGGCTGCACGGCAAGGCATGATGGACGAGCACATCGAAGTCGGCCACCGCTTCCCGTCGGTCAAGCTCAACACCACCTATTCGTTCGGTCTCGATGATCAGGAATGGGTCGTGGCGTTTGAGAGCGACAAGCCCGAAGACTTTCTCGATCTCGTGATGGCCCTTCGGGAAACGGAAGGCTCACGGTATACGCTGCGCGATACGCCCATCTTCACCTGCATACGCGGCAGCCTGAAAGAAACCCTGGACACGCTGGGCGGCTGACGAATCCCCCCGGCGAAAGGAGACAAGGGCGTTCGATCACAAAAGATCGAACGCCCTTTCTTTTTCCACATGTCTGAATCGGGCGATGTTCGCGCTGCAATCTGCTCCATCGTTCCGGGGTTAGGCCACCTCATCCAGCGGCGCTATCGGCAAGCCGCCATGGCGGCCGTCTTCACCATCTCCTTGGTCAGCGCCTCTCACGTACTCGGCCGCATTTCCGGCCGGGCCGCCGAGGTGTTCTTTTTTATGATCCTCGCCTTGCCGTGGTGGGCGTTGCAGAGCTATGACGCCTATCTCGGTCCGACCGCCGACGGATCGGATTGGCGCCGAACGTTCCGTACCGCATGGCACCGGGGCCATGATATTCGGTTTCTCGGCATCCTATTGCTCATCAGCGCAGTCAATGACACGTTCATCATTCTCAATAATCTCGAATATCTCCTGCCCTTTTACTGTACGAAACCAGCCGGTATGCCGGGATTTTTGACGAAGGCCATTTCCCCAGCTCTCCATGTCGCTGTTGGATACGGGTTCGTCAGATTACGCCGCTGGGCGTTCCTCGTCTATTTGGTCTATGCCGCGTATGGGTTTACCAATGGTATCGTCAATCTGGCCTGCTTTGGACCAGGACGTATCAGGAATACGCTCCTCGCCGCCGTGGTGATTTCCACCATCTATATTGTCTGGCGCCGAGGCGTCCTGTTGAAGCGCGCCGATGTCAGATCTCAAATTTCAGGTCTCAAACAGATCTAATGCTCCCTCCAAGCTCGCTCGTTCCTTTCTTTGGGACCGGATGGACGAGGTAACCGCCTGCGACTTGCGAGGGTTGCATGACACTATCGGTGCGGTCGCCATTCTCACCCGCCCAACCCTGGGCGATCCTTTCCACCCGCCAACCCACCGATTGCCTTGCAATCGATTACCCGAGACGCGCCCTTTTCCCCAGGGCGATGGCGAGACGCAGTGTTCGAAGGTCCGTTCAGACAACGTCTCGAACGGACCAAGTTTGCGGAGCCAAGCAGTGACTGGCCGTGCGGTTTACCCCATCGCCGGGGCACGAGTCTGCCAACGCCTGCCCCCTATGCCGCGGACCGTTTATCGACATAGTAGGCCTCCGGTGGCAGTGGCTGGACCACCGTCGCCTGCGGCCCTTTTTCGCCCGGTTCGATGTTGAGGCTCACGGACAGGCCGTCCATCTGTTCGAACGCGATGCCGCGGACCGCATTCTTGTGGAAGTACACCTCCCTGGTGTCTTCCAACGTAATGAACCCGTACCCAGCCTCGATGAACACTTTGGTCACTACGCCTCGCTCGGGCGGCGCAGTCACGTCCACAGTGTGGGCCGCGCGCTTTTCGCGTATTTTTTCGAGTTCCAACCCAACAGCATCAAAACTGTCGTGAATGGCTTCTTCAAACGAAGCATGCTGTTTTTCGGCCGTGACGGTATGACCGGGTATCTGCACGACCACGAGCACACTGTGCGAATCGTCAGGATTGCGATGATCATGCCTCAAAAGCCTGGCGCGGACGTGCGTGACTTCATCTCCGGGGTGCAGGTCAGCTACACGCGCTTCGATCTCGCGCCGCCATTCCGGCCTCACGTCCATACGCACGCCTTCGATTTCGACATCCATGCTTACCTCGCTGAGCCAGCTCAGATCTGAAATCGCAAAGCTCCTACCCATTTCCGAGGCAGGCTCTTTGAAATCTGAGATTTGAGATGTGAGATATGAGATTTGAATTGATACTTTGTCTATTTAGGCACTGGCGCTGCAGCGGAGTAACTAGACCCATCCCTGGCAGGAGCCGAGACGGCCCTAGCGACGTGGAGGAGCAAGAAAAGAGGTGTTTCAGGACTGAGGGAAGTGACCAGGTGGTTATTCAGCCGTCTTCAGACGGTCGCCGCGTTTAAGCGTGCCGCCCTTGAGCACTTTCGCATAGACGCCGACATTGCCGTCGTTTGCTTGAATGGCCGTCCGGAGGATGCCGTTGTCTTTGGGCAGATCTCCCTGGGCGACGGTCGTCATGACGCAGCGGCCGCACGAACCCGTGATGGAGAGCTGCGCGTCTCCGATGGAGATCGTCTTGCCAATCCACGATTGCTCGACGAAACCGGTGGCTTCTTCGGGCGTGTCGATCAGGATGTTGGGCCGGAAGCGCTGCGGCTCGAAACGGCCTTTCGAATACACCTGGTGGAGTTTGACCAACGTGGCGATCGTGATCAGATGGAGAATAGCCCCGTCGAAAAAGGTGCCGCGCGGGAGCGTGAATTCCGTGACGATATCGCGATGGTCGAGGCCGTCCATGTCGGGCCAGTATTGTTCGGCTTTGCCTGCCCAAGTCGCCGGCAGCGCGGCATGCACGCCGCTCATCCAACCGCGGTCCGCCACTGCCAGAACCACGGGCCGCTTGAACGCTTTCGATATCACCTGATGACAGTCGCGCGCCGTGCTCTCCGTCGTTGAGCCGTCCTGCAGCGTGATACGCACGGCCGGCGGCGCCGCACCTTTCTTCGGCGGCTCGGCAAAGAGGGCCTTGCAGCCGAGCACCATCGGCCATCTTGCCGGGTTCTTGGCGGACACTGCCTTGCCTTCGGCCGCATCGACCAACGCATAGACGCGGTCACCCAACAGCCCATACTGCGTGACCTCGCCCTCGGAGAGTTCCTCGCCCTGCATGGATTTGACCGGATAACGCCACAGCGAGGCGACTTTGCCCAGTTCCGCCATCATTCCCACTCCTCGTTGAAGAGAGTCAGCGCCGGATCATAGCATGGACGATTTGACGGGAACAGAAGCGGAATCATCGGACGGCTGCCTGCTTTCCAATTCATCGAGCAGGATGGCGACCAGCATGTCGCTCATGACGTTCACACCCGACCGTACGCGCGCCAGAATCCAGTCGACCGACATGATGAGGGGAATGGCGGCAGCAATGACCTGATTCGGCAGTCCTGCGGCCGAGAGCACGAGCGGCAATACGATCAAGCCCGCTTCGGGAATACCCGCGACACCGACGCCTGCCATAATCGAAGCGGCCACAATCAACAGCTGATGTCCCATGGAGAGCTCATAGCCCAGCGCCTGCGCCAGAAAGAGCGCCGCCATCGCCTCGTACAGCGTGACGCCGTCGTTATTGAGGTTTGTCCCTACGCAGGCGGCCAACCTTGCGGATTGCGGAGACACGCCCATGTTGTCGAGGCAACGGAGCGTGACAGGGACCGTGGCAAGACTGCTGTTGCATGAGATGGCGGTCATGATCGCATCGACGCCGCGGCCGATATAGATGCGGAGCGGTGTCTTGGCGGCGAGCCACGCGACGAGCGGGTAATAGACAAACGCGTGGAGCGACAGCCCGACGAGAATCGCCAGGAGAAAGATCCAGAGATCGGCAAAGACGCCGACGCCTACCCGGCCGACGATCGACGCCAGGACGCCGAACACGGCCAATGGCACGAGACGGATGATCCACCAGAGGATGCGGACAAGCCAGCGGTAGATGTTCCCAACCGCATGGACGAGCGGTTCCATCGACCTTCGGGGATCGTCCTCAGGACCGCGCAACCGCCGCAGCAGGGCACCTAACACGAGGGCGAGAATCACCACGCCGATGACATTGTTGGTCGTGAACGGCTGAAGCATCGTGCGCGGAATGTAGGAGGCGATTTCCTCGAATGGATGGCCGTTTGCCGCAATGGCACCGGTGCCTGCGCCGGAGGACAGCGACCCAGGCGCAAGGTCCAGCAGTTCGCCGATGTGGCCACGCCAGGAGAGGCCCGGCTGCCACGTGTTCATAATGACGAGGCCGATCGCCATCGCTACAGAGACATTGATGAGGCAGATCAGTATCAACCGCGTGCCTTGCCGCAGCGGCAGGATCGTCGTGAGGAAAGCATCGAGCACGGCAAAGAAAATCAGCGGGATCGCCAGCGTCTTGAGCACGACGATGACGAACATGCCGAGGCGGCCGAGCTGCTCGTTGCGCAGCCCTCCGAGATAGGGCTCCTGGCCGAACATTGCGCCAATGATCGTGCCGCAGATCACGGCAATCAAAACCTGGGTATACAGCGGAAGCCGTAAGAGGAAAGAATCGGTGCGCGGATCCCGAGAGGCGTCTGGCTGCTGTGGCTGATCTGGCGTCGTCACGTGCGGGGACGCATCATACCAGATTTTCGATTGGTGGCGCGTACTTAGATTTTAGGAATGCGCAAAGTTTTGCTGATCATCAGGCTGCCGGAAAGCACGAAGAGCAACGACAATGGATGCAGCTCCCAGGGACCGAGGGACCAGACGCCCCAATACAACCGATCTTCGATCCTGCCCTGCCAGCCGGCAAACGCCAGCATGACCGTCAACAGGAACGTCGTCGGAATCGGTGTGCCTTCGAAATAGGCGACCTTGTCGCTCCCTTCGGACAAGCGGTCGGCGGTAACATTGTATCGGGCCAACCGGCTCACGCCGCAACAGACGAAATAGATCAGTGCAAACCAGTCCCAGCCTCCCTGAAGGCCGGCGGCGAACCCCAGCGCCGCCGGAGCTACTCCGAACGAAATAATGTCGGCAAGCGAATCCAGCTCGCGACCCAACGCGGAATGCTGATGGCGCCAACGGGCGACGCGTCCGTCCAGCCAGTCGAACGCAAGCGCCGCCGGCGTAAGGGCCGCGGCGGTGAAGTAATGAACGGAAGAATGGCTGCCCATGTAAAGCATGGCGCTGAGCACCGCCCCGACTCCGCAGGCCGCATTCGCCAACGTCAGCACGTCGGCCAGATGAAACTCGCGGATCATCGAGAAATGTCTAGCGGTCACGGAGCGAAAATCTACGCGGGAAGAACGTAATTGTCTAGGGTTTCGGTGAACACAAAAGGAAAGCGCAGAAACGGACGCTCAAAACGGCCGCAGCGATCGAAAGCCCGAGGCATACAGATTACGTATGTTGAGGGCTTGAGAGAGTGAGAACGCACTGGGCAGAGGCGCGTCTCGGCGCGCCTAGGGAGGGAGGGTGAGAATGTACCAGACGTTTTCAGCGTCCGGAGGGAAAGAGGGCACCGGATGGGTGCCCTCCTTAGCCGCTCCTAGCGGCCAACTCCGACGAGCCAGAGCAATACGATCAAACTTAATGGTAATCCCAAAAGCCACATAATCACGTATGCCATGCTTACCCCCTCAATAATGTAGAGTTCCATCGCACATGCCACCTCTAGGCAGCGCGTCGACGAGAACGGTCGTAAGTTTCGTTCGTTTCGCCCTTCGCGCGGCGATAGGTCAACGACATCGGCTCGCCGGAGGCCAACCATCCGCCGATGCAGCTGCCGACCAAGCCAAGCAACATCGCCGTCACGGCGCCGATAGCGGAATTGCGCGCGGCCATTGCCGCGTCCGGGTTCGCTGTCACGGCCGATGACGACACCCACACGGGTGTGCCGGCCAAGCCGCCATACCACGCGCCGAAGAAACTGGCTGCCCCCAAGGCCGCCAGCACGAGAAACATCGGCAGCGACACGAGCCACGAAATGGCGCCGTGCAATGCCGCATCTTCCGCGCGGCGTAGACCCGCGATCGATGAGGCGACCCAACCGCCGACGACAAACGAAAAGAACGCTCCCGCGACGCTGAACACCAAGCCCCAGAACGTCAGATCGTGCAGGTTGACGATTTTCTTCCCCGTCTGGTGGGCTCCAAGGGCCGTGCCGATGAACCCAAACACGAGCGCAACGGCAAGCGCGGAGAGGGCACCGACCCAAACCGCGCTCCAATAGACCGGCCAAGCTTTCGTCGCTATCCCGCCCGGAGCGATGATCACGTTATGCTCTTCCACATAGACATCGGGAGAGCTGCTTGCCATAACTCCTCCTTGTTTAAGACTTCCCTCCCTTAGATACGTCTTGCAAAGCGAGGACCAACCAATTGGCTCCGACCCGGTTCGGCTCTCCCACAGCAATAAGGCCGAATTTCGCGGCACTAGCGACTGGTGGGTCCTCCTGAGTGGATCCATGCCCCGGGATCGCCGGAAACCCTGTACTGGACAAGACAAACCGTCTTATCACCTGTCTCTAGGAAGAACCCTGGACATGTGATCGCCCGACTATGGCGATGCGTGAAGAAGAATTGTAGGGAAAGCGGGCGTCCCAAAACCGATTGCAAAGCAATCGGTGGGTCGGGGTGTGAAAAGTTGAGAAATGGCCCGTCGATAGGCCTGAGGTCAGCGGGATTCAGGATTGCGCGCAGCCGAGGTGGCGCGCGACAGGACAACACATGGCTGGCCGCCGGGCGGCCAGCCAAGGGGGACTTAAGGTTTGACGACGAAATGGCCGCGCCGGTTCTGCTGATAGCAGGACTCCGAGCGGTCGTTGCAGAACGGGCGCTCCTTGCCGTAGGACACGGCGACCAGCCGGTCCCGTCTGACGCCGAGATCGGTGAGATAGTTCATCACGACCTTCGCGCGCTTTTCAGCGAGCACGAAATTGTAGGTCGAGCTGCCGCGTTCATCGCAATGCCCCTCCACCTTGAGTTGCACGGCAGGGTGGCTGCGCAGCCATTCCGCGTTGCGGCTCAGGACCTGTCGCCCCTCATCGCTGATCGTCCAGCTGTCATAGCCGAAATACACATCCCGAAGACCGGCGGCTGCTGTTGCGGCCTGTTCTGCCCGCAGATCGTCCATTTGCCGCTTGACGGTCGCCGGGTCATTCTTGGCCATGGCCATGCCCGCAAGGCGTTCGGTGTTCGGATCGTCTAAGGACAAGTTCGGAATGGGTTCTTGAACCGACGCACGCGACGCAGTTGAGGTGGTTCCATTCGATTGAACCGCTTTCTTCGAGCATCCGGCCGTCAACAAGGCCATGCAGCCGACCACCATTAGACATACTATTTGACGAGTCATACTCCCCTCCTTGGTAAACATCACGAAACGGTTCCGTGCCCAAGCCCCGGTCTTCGCTTCGCGCCGAGCGGAGTGTACCAATTCGAACGCATCAGGGCAATACGCTAGGCCCCATTACTTGAAGAAAAGTGAGATTTGTAAAGGTTTGGTGAAGTTACTTCTCTGTCCGCAGAAACATGCGTTTGGGGACGTCGAAGGAGTACCGCAATTGGACCGCCCAATATTCCTGGATGAGGGTGCCCGGCTTATCCAAGGAGCGATCCTGCTCTCTGTAGACACTCACTTCATAGTTGTCCATGAAGCGAAAGGCGAGACCGATGATCCAGTCCAGTTCCGTGGGTTTGAGCTTGTTGCCCAACTCACGATCGGTAAAGAAATTGGTGTCGCCATAGAGCACAAGCCGGTTTTTGTATAAATCCAAGTCGACATGTGCGACGTAACGGAACAGCGCGCGCCCGGTGTTATCCGGACGAGCGAAGTAACTGTCGTTGTGAAAGAGCCAGCCGAATCCCGCATAGGCATTCAAATTCTGGTGAGGGAAGTACTTGCGCCACCAGGAAAAGTCATCGCGGGCGTGAAGATTTCCGGTCCCTAACACGTCAGCATAGGCTTGTTTGAGACCGCTTCTATCGAGCGGGGCATCACGCTCATACTGAATGCGCCAGCCCCACCGGTCTACGAGGCCGGTCAAGGCATAGGTCATATCCCACTCGCTGAGCTCGATCCAACCGTTCGTGCGATCAGAGAAGAAGTTTTGATCGGTGTAGAAGGTAAGGTACTGCTTGTACAGGTCGACCTCCAGATGGGCCATATACCGCATTCCAACGAGGCCGGTATTATCAGGACGCGCGGCGAACGTCGGATTCGAGACGAAGGGCGCAGCAAGGAGATAGCCACCGAATAAGGTCTCTTCCGCCTCGGCCGACCCATTACCTTGCTGCTCCATTGAGGGCAGCGGTCGTCCGTATTTTTCCAACCCATAGGCGGGCGACAACCCCGCGCACGATGAAAGCACGGCGAAGCAGAGGACTCTGCCAAGGCGGGAGCGAAGTGATGAAATGATTGCGAGCATCATGGCTGCGTCCGTGGGCCCATCCGCATAGAGTGGGCCGGGGCGAGCCATCATGTGATCGGTTCACACCATGAAGGAGATAGCTGCCGCAGATACCCAGCCATGCGGAGCACTGAGTGCATGTAACGCGTTACCGTCAGGGTCCATTCCATCCATCCGAAAAACGAGCCCAGAATTGCGCGATGACGATGCCGTGTACCGGATTTGTCAGTGGTTGTCAATGCAGAACCTCCGACTCGGGGCAACGCGTAAAGATGTCCTCGCAATGATCGTATTCAGTGCCGTCCGGCACAGGCCGAAATTCGACGCCCGTGACTTCGTCCTTTTCGAGAAGCAGGCTGGCCCAACAACCATGGTGTTCCTGGGCAATACTTCCCTTTAAGAACGGACGCGATTCTTCGAACATGGGCGCTTCCTTGTAATAACGGAAAATGACGCCGTGACCATAGGGTACCTCCCGCAACGGCGTCCCGGCGCACTGAAGCAGCTCTGCCCGGGTCTTTCCGACGAGACGTTTGGCCGTGGGGTTGTCGGTTGTCGCTTCCGGCGGAGCTGAGGCGCATCCAGTGAGAAGGACACCTATAAGGGCAGCTGCACGCAGGCCAACCATATATCCTGACTTCTTGCCGTGGTGAGTCGCTAGAGTAAGCTAAACCGAGAAGAGACACAAACGATAATCCCAGGAGGGCATTCGGAAGATCCCCTAGGATTCAGGCCGCAAACAGGACGGATGTTGTTTGCGGAGGGGGGAAGAACTTTGCTATAGTCCGCGCCGGAGAGACCATTGGATGGGATTGGAACCGAACTACATCATCGTGGACGGGCAGACCTTCAGCAAGGCCAAGCTCGCGCTCGACAATCACGTCTATAAAAATTGCCACATCGACGATTGCGATCTCTACTATAGCGGCGGGCAATACGAGCTGCTCGACACCCACATCACCAATTCACGGCTGATTCTCAACCACCCCGCCAAAGGCATCTACAACGCGCTGCAGATCTTCCGCATGAAATCTCCAGGCTCGCGTATTATTTACGAGTAATGCGCTGAGGCGTTACTCCAAGCCAGAGCCCAGACTTCCGCGGCCGCGCGGAAGCCGCTTTCCACCGCTCCATTCATGTAGCCCTGCCACTTGATGCTGGTATGCTCGCCGGCAAAAAGCAGCCGGCCATGCGGTCGCGCCAGCCACGGCCGCCAGTCCGGATCGAAAGCGGGATCGAAGTACGTGTAGCCGCCCTGAGCCCAGGACTCGTCCTCCCACGTGACGTGGTGGTGTTTCAATAACTCGGCCTTGCCGGGCTTCAGCCAGGACAAAGCACGCACCAGGCCTTCGACACCTTCCTGAGCAAGGATCTTCCGGGTGTCCTCGCTGGCCTGGCCGCCCGCCATGAGCGTGAGAATGCCCGCCCGACCGCGCTGTTCCTCGTTGGCGTCCCAAATGGCGCCTGTCGGTGCGTCGGTGCCGTAGGCAGGCGACCGGCCCTTGCGCTTCCAGAAGCGGCGGTCGAACTGCAGCAGACTCTTCGTCACCCGTCCGTACTTCAAGCGTTCGAATGCTTTCGCCTGTTCGATCGGCAGTTCAGGACTGATCTCGATGGCGCGCAGCGTGGTCACCGGAACGGCGACGATGACATAATCCGCCTTGATCTCCGTGCGCTCGCCTGCATGCTCGACCGCGACGCGCACGGAAGACCGATCGTCGTGGATTGCCAGGGCGGCTGTCTTGAGATGCACCGCCTCTCCAAGCTCGACAGCCATGGCGTTCGGCAGCCGATCGTTGCCCCCTTCGATGCGTCCCATCGGTTCTTGTCCGGGCGCTTCGGACGCGAGCTGTTCGATGAGGACCAGAAGGGAAAGGTCTTCCGGATCGGCAAGGAAGAAGCCGCGCAGGCCTGTCACCATGGCGCGCATGTTCCCATCGGCGTCGACTTCATCAAGCCATTGCGCCACCGACCGCTGGGCCATGCTTCGCACGACGGCACTCTCCCAGCGCTGCTCGGCGCGCCGATAGGCTTCAATCAGCGGCTTGGCGCGGTCGGCGATCGGCTTCCAGGCTCGCTCGCCCTTTGCCGGACGGCCCCGGATGACGCCTCTCTGCTGATAGCGCACAAAGGAAAATCCCTCACGGAGAATCGTGCGCACAGTCAGGCCATATTCGTCCGCAAGGTGCCTGATGTCTTTCTGGCCCTGATCGATGAAATCGCCTCCGGCCTCCGCATGCTGATCGTTGGCAAACACATCGCGGAGCGTGAGCACCCGTCCGCCGACGCGGTCCCGCGCCTCAACCACCGTTACGCGGGCGCCGTCCTTCCTGAGCTGGACGGCGGCCGAAAGGCCGGCCAACCCGGCCCCGATCACGATCACCGATATGCCGGAGAGACGCATGCCGACAGCCTACTCCCCGCCTCCGGCCAGCGCCAGCGCCGGTTTCCCTAGGGGCCGCTCGCGGAACGAAGCGTCCCGGGCAATCGATTGCGCAGCAATCGGACGTCTAAGCCCTTGGGTTGGAAGAAGAAACTCGAGGAGATGGTATCAGCGTGGAGCGGTTACTTCACCACCGGAATATTTTCCGATTTTTTCACAATGTCAATCGGCTGGAAGACCGGGTCGTTGGCGCCCTTGGTGGATTCGGCCTCGATACGCTGCAGGAATGGAGCGGGACCGCTGACCGGGGCGTAGCTTAGCGTGGCCTCGACGTCGAACGTGCGCGTGTCCTTCGGCGTCGGGAACGTGAAGGTTTCGACGCGCAGCTCTTCCGGCTTTAACACCGTGTCCTCGAGGACCTTCACGGCTTCAAAGTCGAAAATGGTCTTCTGCCCTTTGGCATCCTGATAGACCCGTCCATAGGGACGCGTCTCCGAGAACACCGTTTTGAGATTCTTGCCCTTGATGTCCAGCTGCAGGACGACGCTCGCCCACGCCGGATGGGTCGTAGGGAGGTTATGCGGGACGAGGCTCTGCACCTTCACGACCACCGTCGTCTTCTCTCCTTCGATCTTCGTTTCGATGTCGAGCTTCGCCGCTTCCTGCCGCAATTTTCCGATACGCCCGGGAAACGTGTGGTTGGCCACCGTCCGCTTCTTTTCCCCGTTGGCGGACTCGCCGGTCTGCTCGGGCATGTGGCACGATTGGCACTCCTTACCCGACTTGATCGCCTTGCTCTGATCCCAGTTGCCGAGCAGGTCGTTCGACTTGCCGAGATTGGCGGCGGACGGGACGGCTTGATGGCAGTTGAGGCAGAGATCGGATTTGTGAAACAGACCCAGCTCCATCGATTGATGGGCGAGGTTCTGCGCGAAATCCTTGTAGGGGCCGTACAACGTCTTGCTGCCGGCCGGCTCGTACTTCGGCTCGGGCGGCTGCTTGGTGCGGTCGACATGCTTGATCAGATGGCACTGCGAGCAGGCCACGCCGTCCATCTGCGGATCGCCTGACTTGGCCTGGTCGATGAAGAATTGCACCTTGTCGGGGAATTCGCGGACATGCGGCGCATGGCAGCGGAAGCAGAGCGCCTTGTCCTTGCCTCCGGTCGACTCTAAAAACGCATCCAGCGAGGCACGGAACGCCGGCGAATGGATCGAGCGCGACAAGGGAGATGTTTCCCACTCTTCGAAGACCCGTTCATGACAGCGTTTACACTTGCTCGAATTGGGGAAGGCTTTGTCCATGGTGACGGGCGCCTTGCCGTCCTGCTGCGCGAACAGGCGGTCGCCCGGCAAGTGAGAAACCGCGCCGACGAGCAGCACGATGCCTATGCCGAGAATTGACAGACCTGCCTTGTGCATCACGCGTCGCATCTGCCCCATTCCTCAGAGGTTCTTGGCCCGGTAGGTCAGCATTCGAGGCTGCGTGTACTCGTCGATGATTTTCTTGGCGCTTTCACGTTCTTTGTCGTCCTTGAGCGTCGCGAGATATTTGTCCTTCAAGGCCGGCTCAGGGACCGGAATCAGCGTGTAGCTCAGCACTGCCTCCACCGAAGCGGGCGCTGCGCCGGCCGGCACGGCGAACGAAAACGGCACCTTCCTCGTATTTCCGCCTTTGATGAAGGGATCCGGGATGGCACCGCGGAGAATCTTGTCATAGGGCAGGCCGAAATGCTTTGTGTCCTGGGCGAGCACCTTGCCCTTCGCATCCTTGACCGTAATCGCCAGATCAAACTGCTTCAGCACCGGGTCGCCGTCGGGGAAGCTGTGCGGGAGGCTTCCCACCTTGACCAGCGCCGTGCCTTCCACCTTGTCGCTCGACTTGCTGCTGTCGATGTCGATGCGGGGCATCCACTCGGCCTGCAGGTTGCGGTTTTTCAATAGGATTCCGGGAATGACGACACCGCGAAAATAATGACGCCCGATCGAACGGGTCATGGCGCCGCGCTTCGAGGTCGAACTTCCGGTCGACTGTTCCATGTGGCAGTCCTGGCAGATCGTGCCCTGCAAAATTTCACCCGGCAAATCCTTCTGCGTGACGTCCTTGACCTTGTCGAAGTGGCAGGAAGCGCAATAGTTGGCGCCACGAAACAGCGGGACCTGCACCGCCTCATGAACGAGGTTCTCTTCCGGGTCGGCATAAGGGCCGTTCATCGTCTTCCCCGGCTCGATCTTGAACGTGGGCGGGGGACCGCTCGTGCTGTCCTTGATCAAATGACAGGATGCGCACCCGATGCCCTCGATCTGCGGTTTCCCGGACATGACCTGGGCTGTGATTTTTTCGGCGTACTGCGGGAACACGGTCGTCGATGGAACGTGGCAGGAGAGGCAGCGCTTGCGTTCGTCTGCCGTGGGATTGGTCTGCAGCCAGACACCCAATACGGTGCGGAACACGGGCGACTCGAGCGACGTGCCGTGAAGCAACGCCGCATCCACACGGCCGAAGGTCTTGAGATCGGGCGTCTGCTCGCGTGCGCCTTTCCACTCTTCATAGTGGCGGTCGTGGCACTGCTTGCACTCTTCCGAGCGGATGAAGACCTGTTCGATCTCGTCGACCCACTTTTCAGGACTTTGACCGTTGGACACCTGGCCGTCGGCCTTCTGCGCGACCGCTCGCTCCTGGTACAACGCCGTGACGGCGATCAGTAAGAGAATGGTGCAACCGGCGGCTATGCGTCGTTTCGTCAACATCCTAGTCTCGTTTGCAGCCGACGAAGTGGAAGTTCACCCCCCAGCCCACGGGGTCGCCGGGGTCGGCCGGCTCGTACGTGCCGACCGTGAAGTTGCATTCATGCATCGCCTTCTTGATATGCCGGCCGAAGTCCAGCATGTTTTTCACTTCTTTCTTGTCGATCTCCTTGATCACGGACCGGACCTTGATGCCCGCGTAGTCGGCCCGGGAATTTCCGATGACCTCGAAGACCGCGACCCCCTGGGGCCGCTGCAGCTTAAGTTCTTTCTGGATCTCCTCGTCCACTTCGCCGACGACCACCCCGAAGTCTTCCCCGAGCTTGGCCGCTTCATCGGCGGTCATGCCGTCGGCCGCTCCGTCATTGGCCGTCCATGCGGTGGCCGCGCCCATGAGGAGAGCCGCCGCTATTCCGGCACACACAACAAGGGCCCTTCCCCTACGAAGGGCCCTGGTGTTGCCGTGTACACGACTGTTGCGCTGTGCCTCCACGGTCGGCGCCTCGTGATGCCCGATCACCTGCGCGAATGTCTTTCGTTCATCAGACCATGAAACCTAGATTTTCGCAATCGGATCAATGACCAGCTGGAACCATGGCGCCACCGCTTTTTGACCGTTCCGTTCCTTGTTTTCTCCGTTCCAGACGGCGAAGGAGACGGTTTGCACGCGGCCGGGGACCAGCTTGGCCTCATTGTCCTGCTCCTCCGCACCGAGCGGCCGCCGCATCACGACGTGCCAGACCCCGTCTTTCCAGGTCGCCTTGCCCTGCACTCGTCCCTGCTTTTCTTTCGTCGTCAGCGTGCTGAATCCGCCGCCGATCAGGTCCTCCACGGACGACACCCGGCGGGGAATGACTTCAAACGTGCGGACGCCTTCGCGCTGTTTCTCGTTGCTGCGGGCAGCCCGCCTGTCGATGTCGCTCTGCCAATCCGCTTTCCAATGCCAGATGTTGATGTAGTGGTCGAGCTGCCCCATGCAAAAGAATGCGGGCGCGTCGCCCAGCGGCAGACCGATGGCGACGCCGTCGCGAAAGGTGCCGGGGGTCAGGCGGTCGTTCTTCGTGTTGTCCTGCCATTCCAACAGAAACGCGATGTCCGTCCCGTTGTGGATGGAGCGGACGGTCAAGGCCCGCGCGGTCGGCTCCGGCCAGACGGGCCGCGTGATGACCTGCCCGCTCAGCGGCAGCGTCATCGGCGCTACCTTGGCCCAGGCGGCATCTTCAGGGGTCGTCGGCAGGTCGCCTTCGATCAAATGAGCGCGGATCACCATGCCCTCGGAGCTGACGAGAGGGATGCCCATGCCGCCTAAGATGCCGGCCGACACGAGAATGCAGAAGAAAAGAAACAGGAGGGAGCGGGAAGGTTTCCTGGTCGCCGTGCGCAGCATGCTCATGTCCTGGTTGACCAAGCCGAGAGCCGGCTATCGAAACTGCCTGCAGACGACCCAGCGGCGTCCGCCGATGTCACCATACCACTGAAATCTCAGATTTCACATCCGGGATCTCAGATTGCCGATCGCAGACACACACCCGGGCGACCAGTTGAGGGGATCCGGGGTGTTACCAAAGGCGCACGCGGCGGATCTTGTTCTCGCCGCGTTCACACATGTACAGATGTCCGATCGAGTCCAATGCGAGCCCGACCGGAGAGTTGACGACGGCCTCGACGCCCAGCAGGCCGTCCCCATGCTTGATCGCGCCGGCGGATTCCTTGGCGACGAACCGCGCCGCTCCGCAGCCGCCCATGTTCTTGTCTTCGTAACCGCTGTCGCCGTTCCCCGCCACGGTGGTGATGATGCCGGTCGCCGCATCGACCCGGCGCACGCGGTGGTTCATCGTGTCGGAAACATACAGATTGTCCTGTTCGTCGAAGACCACCGCCTCGGGCGCGTGAAGCATCGCGCGGACGGCCGGTTTGTCGTCGCCGTCGTAGCCGTAGCGGCACACGCCGGCCAATGTGGAAATCACGCCCGTGTCGCGATCGATCTTGCGGACGCGGTTGCTGCCCTTGTCGACGATCACCACGTGGCCTTTGCCGTCCACGGCGATGCCGACGACGTCGTAGAGGCGCGCCTCCATCGCAGGCTTTCCGTCGTCCAGATACATCGACATGTCCAGACCGTCCGAACAGACCGGCATGAGCCAGCCGTGGTCGTCGCTGAAATCGATGCCGATCGCATCACCGGAGAGCACGACGAGATTTCTGGCAACGAGCGGCTGCTCGCGGGCGTCATCTTCGGCGGACCAGGCGCCGGCGATCGTCGTCACCATGCCGGTCCTGGGATCGTAGCGCCGGATCTTGTGAGCCTGCGTGTCGGCGATGTAGAGCACGTCATCCTTGTCGAAGGCCATGGCCGCGGGCCATGTGAGATTCACCTCCAGGGCGGGTCCGTCGCCGTTGAACCCATGCTGACCGGTCCCCACGACGGTCGTAATGATTCCGGTGTCCCGGTCCACCTTCCGGATGCGGTTGCTGCCGGAGTCGCAGATGTAGAGATGGTTCTGGGAATCGAAGGCGACGTCGAGCGGAAGGTAGAGCCCCGCTTCGCCGCAGGGACCTTCGTCGCCGCTGTAGCACGTCTCGCCGATGCCGGCGAAATTGTGCAGCGTCCCTTCCTGAAGATTGACCCGGCGGATGCGGTCGGACCCCGATTCCGCAAAATATAACCAGCGCTCGTCCTTGTCGAGCGCGGCGTGATGCGGCAGCGGAATCCCCGCTTTGACGGCGCGCTTGCCGTCGCCGGTGCTGCGCGCCTTGCCGTTCCCCGCAAAGGTTTCGATATAGCCGACGGCCAGCTGAAGTTCGGTGTCCATGATGTTCCAGTCTGTCGCGACGATCAGGATGCGCGGGTCGCGGCGGGCTGCGGCGCCCCAGCCGGTTGCTCGACGGCCGGTGACGGAGCCGACTGGATCGACGCCTGAGGCGCCGCCATCTGCTGCTGCGCGGCCGCTTCGGCCTCGGCTTCGATCGCGTCCGCTTCATGCACCGACTTCTTGAAGCCCTTGATCGCCTTTCCGAGCCCTTCTCCGAGCTGCGGCAGCTTGCCTGCGCCGAAAATGATCAGCACGATGAACAGGATCAGAATCAGCTCCGTAAATCCCATACTTCCAAACATGGCGTGTTCCTCCGGTAAGGTAAATCAGGATGGTGTGCTGGTTTTCGTCCGTTTGGCGAAACGTTCTTTCAACCGTTGCCGCGCCTGCTCCGCCTGCTCGAACATCTTGCACTTGTCGTAGACGCTGATCAGATTGTAGTAGGCAAGCGGCTCGTCGGCGTTGTGTTCGACGGCGTCCTCCATGACCTTGATGGCCAGGTCCGATTTCTTGTGATTGAGCGCCAACTCCATCAGCTTGAAGCTCGCTTCGAGATGTTTGGGGTCCAGCTCGAGCGTGCGGAGATAGCACTGAATCGCCGCGTCGATCGTGTTGTAATCGGAGACCTGCGGATTGTCGAGCTCCACGTAGACGCCCGCGAGGTTGTACCAGGCCATCGGGTCGTCGGGTGTGATTTCGACCAGCCGCTCATAGTAGCCCTTGGCGTCCATGTACTTTTTCTTGTCGGCGCAAAGCCGCCCGAGATTGAACAGCGCGAGGACGTCGTGCGCGAACACTTCCAGCGCCCGCTTGAATTCGGCCTCGGCCTCATCCGCCATGTTCTTGGTGGCGTAGATCGTGCCGAGATTCGAATAATACATGGCGAGCGAGCGGTTCATTTCCGCGCGGATGCCTTCCGCCATTTCGATCGATTTCTTCACCTCGATCAAGGCGTCGTCCAGCCGGCCCTTGCTGAAATAGAGCTCACCCAACCGGCAACGGGCCTGAAAATCGTCGGGCTCCGACGACAGCAGCTTTTCAAGTTCCGTGATTTCCTCGTCCGCGTTCAACGGTTGATCCCCCGGATCCACCGCGGCCCTGCTTTGCTCCGAAGACGTCGTTTCGTCCATAACAAGCCTCTATGGCAAAAGATTACACATGTCCGCCGACCAACGAATCGGTCGTTCTCATCACCGGTTGGTCCGCGACCGCTTCCGGCGCGTCGCGGCGGTACCGGTCCATCGTCAACAACATCACTCCCAGCACCACCATGAGCGTCAGATTCGAGTATAGGAGGGCATATCCGGCGATAAACATGAGCCCCAAGCCGTAGCCCGCCAGGCGTCCCATGGTCAGCAGCCTGATTACGGTATAGGACCAGCACAGCAGCCCCGCCATGTAGAGTGCGAAGGGCAGATAGAAGGTGTAGCCCATGCCGAATTGAAAAATCCATCCGATGCCGTCCGCGGACTTGCGCACGTTGCTGGCGAGCGCCGGATTGTACCGGCTCAGCAGGTAGTCCAGGAAAAACATGGAGGTGAAAATTACCGCGGCAGTACCCCAGAACCACATGGCCCGGTGCCGCTGGCGCTGGTTGCGGGATCGAAACGAGACACCCCGCCCGTAGGCCCAAAACACCAGGATGCTGCCGAGTACCATGAAGGCTTCACCGGCGCGATGGGCTTCGTACACCAACGGCGGCGCTGCCGCCGTTCCCGCGAACGTATAAAAACTGGAGACGATTTGATAGTAGAGCCAGCCGCCGATGCCGAGCAGATACGTGACGCCGAGCAGCCGGTGGGACCGGTCGTGATGCGTCGACAGATATTCGCTCATGAGCAGCACGATGGACGTGAGCGCCACGGTATTGTAAATCGCCGAGCCGAGCATGGACGGGGGGACGAACAGAAATCCGATCGTCAACAGCAGCAAGAGCGCAATGCAGGGGACGATAAAACGGGTCAGTCCGGTAAACCCGCGGGAGGCCAGCCGGTTCGCCAAGCCGACCGTCAGCCCGAGGAACAATAAAATCGCAACGACGTTCAAGAGCCACTGCCCCACTTCCGTGAGCGCCGTAAAGGTCGGAATGATCCACTGATGGTCCGCGGCGAGCTTGCTCAGGTGCATGCCGAGCCGGGAGACCAGCCGGTACAGGATCAACTCGAGAAAGGCGACCAACAGCACCAGCTTGATCGTGTATTGGAACAGCAGCGGCTGATCGCTGAGCTTTCCGGTGATCCGTTCGATGGTGGTTGCAGTAGCCGGCACGAATGCTCCGACAGTGGTTGAAAATTATATCGGCTGCCCTGAAAACCGGTCAACGCCGTCTATATCGTTTACGATTATCGTTTACGATTGCGCCGCCGTGACCGCTCCGCGTTCTTCCGCTTTCGCCCGTGCGATGTACAGCAGGCCGTCCGCCATCGAGTAGTTGAACGGCAGCTCGCACACCACTTCGCTGACCTTCTCGTACACGTGCTGATACAGCCGCTCCGCCTGATCCGGCGTCATGCCTTCCTGCACTTCGTAGAAGAACCCGAGGCTCAAGTCTTCCGCCGACGGCCGCATGATCCGCCTGATGCCGTAGCCGCCCGGGTCGCTCATGATCGGCGCTTCCTTCTCGAGATCGAACAGGCAGGGCTGGCAGGAGAAGCCGTACGATTCGTTCAGCTTTTTGTTTTCCACGATGAAGCTCATCGTCTCCAGCGCTTCCTCCTCTTTCTCGGTCGGGAAGCCGACGATGATGTAGCAGTGGACGGCAATGCCCAGATCCACGCAGTCGTTGGCGATCCGACGCACCCATTCCTGCTGAATGCCCTTCTTCATGAAATCCATGATTCGCTGATTGAACGATTCGAGGCCGAACACGATCTTGAGACAGCCGGCGTCCCGCATCGAGGCCAGCAGCTCGCGCGTCAAATGCTTTTCGAAACGCATCTCGCAGGTCCAATTGACGTCGAGCCGGCGCTCGATCATCTGCTGGCAGAGCCGCTTGGTCGGCGAGAGCGCGAAGCATTCGTCGGTGAAGAAAAAGTTCCGCACGCCGTAGCGCTGCTTGAGCCACTCCAGCTCTTCGATCGTGCGCCCCGGATCTTTCTGCCGGAAATTCTGGTGGTCCAGCGTCAGCGCGCAGAACGCGCAATCCTTGTAGTAGCAGCCCCGGGAGAATTGCACGGGCAGCACCGGCTCCGGCGAGAGATACCGGCCGAGCGGAAAGCCGTCGTAGTTCGGCGCGGGCAGTTGATTGACGTTCTCGGAATAGAACGGCTGGTTGACGAGGATCTTGCCGTTCTGGCGGTAAATCAGGTTCGGGACGCGGCTGAAATCCTTTTTGCCCGCCATCTGATTGACGAGCTCCAGCAGCGCGGTCTCGCCTTCGAACACGACGATGTCGTCGGTAATGTCGAAGAGGTTCGGACAGCGGCGCAGGTTGTCGACCAGGCGCGTGAAGATGCTGCCGCCGATCGTGAGATGGATGTCCGGAGCGGCTTCCTTGATGAGCCGGCAGAGCGTGAGACCGGGAATGATCTGGGAGGTGGCCGTGATGGAAACCCCGATGAGCTCCGGACGGTCGTCGATGATCGAAGGGAGGAAGCGTTCACGAAACAGCCGGATGTAGGGATTTTGCTGCTCGTCCCGAATGACCTTCATCAGGTCCTTCGAGGAGTAGATGGAATACGTGCTAAATTGATTGTCCACCACCGTGAGTCTGGTCGGAAAATAGACGGTGGAAATGACTTCGAGCCACTTATCGATCAAAAAGAGGCTTTCCCGATAGGCCTCCATGTCGTAAAAGCCCTCGCCGCGCAACGTCTCCTTGGCTAATTCAATCCGGTCGATCAGATACGGGAAGCGGTCGAGCGACTCGACGATTCTGGCCAGATGTTCGGCGCTTCCAGGGCCGGTGTCACCGGTCCGCTCTCGTTCCAGCGCCTGCTTCTTGTCGAGTAGATCTTGATACAGCCCGACGCCGTAAGATTTCGTCACGACATCGTCAAGGAGTTCGATGCCGAGGTCGCGCTGCGTCACGTTGCTGACGCCGGCTTGAGCGAGAAAACCGGTCAGTGAAGGTAGACTGAGATAGGGTTGTGACGGATGCCAGGTCGGTGGAAAAAGCAGCGAGACTTTCATGCCGAATCTCTACCGAGTGAATTGAAAAATAAGATAAATCTCGAAAGATAAGGACTTAGTTTTATACACTCCGCCCCGGCTCAAATGCAACCCTCCCCGGCTCCCAAGCGTCTCCTCTGGAGTCTGAGATCTTGAAGTCTGGAATTCCTTGCGAGCCCCCATAAATAGAAAAGCCCCAGCTCGAAGAACTGGGGCTTTTCATCGACTGTCTGCTCCACCCCGCAAGGGATGGAAGATGGTCACTCAGACCCGTTCAGCTCACGGAAGCTTGAGCGTGAACCAGGTGGAGAGCGCCTTCATGCCGTTACGCTCGATGTTGTTGCCGTCCCACACCGCAAACGCGATGGGCACGGACATCCCTGCCTTGAACTGCACGTCGTTCGCATCGCCTGTTTCCAGGGTCCGTTTCACGACAATGCGCCAGGTCGGGCCGCTGTAGCCGCCGCCCTTGACCGAACCGGCAGGCTCCCACACGCCGTTGCCGATCACGTCCTGATGGGCCTGGGTCGTCAAGGTGCTGAAGCCGTTTGCGTTCAGATCCTCAACGGAGCTCACACGCAGGGTCGGATCCGACATGATGTTGCCCGACCAGATGCCGGGGTTGAAGGGGCCAAGGCTGCGGCCGATCCGGTCAGGATAGGTCACGCCGCCGGCAGGCTCTTCAAAGTAGTAATCCCAAAAAATACCGGGATATTGATCGTCCACGTCCCACAGACCCGCGCTGTCCTTGCCGAGGTCCTTTTGCCACTCCGCATTCCAACGCCAGATGTTGGTGGTTCCGCCGGATTGACCCATGCATTGGAACGGTGGCGCACCGGACGTGTTCACCGGGAACATGATCGCGGCCTGGTCACGGAAGTCCTGAGGACCGATCGTCGTATCGTTCTTGGTCTGATCGCTCCACTCGACGCGCAAGCCGACTTCCTTGCCGTTCGTCATGGCCTTCACGAACACCGACTTGACCGAAATGTTCGGGTGCATCGGCGTGGTGATCAGCTGGCCGCTCAACGGCACGATTACACCGGGAACGCCTTCCCACACAGGGTTCGCCCCATCCATCGGGATGGGTCCCTTGACCGCCTTCGCCGGGATGGTCACCGGCTGGCTGACGGCCAACGGCACCTGCCCAATCGTCAACATCACGCCAACGATCAGGGCAGAGAGAAGAATGCCAAACACCACAGACTTGTTGTGTGTCTGCACTACTCTCATGGACTATGCCCTCCTCTGATTAAATGATTAATGACCCAATATTGCTGCAAGAACTAAATATAAAAACGAGCACTGACACTAACGGATCACTAGGCGGTCCCGACCGGCCCCCCGTCCTCCTTGTCCTTGTCCTTTTGATCCATGAAATTCTGCGCGCCGGTTTCGTTCAACAACAGATTCAATTCGTTGCCTTGGTCCTGCGCACCGCACTCATAGGTCTGTCCTTCGGGAGAGTTGAACGTGGCCGGACGATAATCGGCTTCCGAGTACGGCTGCGGGGTGACGCCCAGGAATGCGGCCTCGAAATCCATCCAGTCCGAGGTCATGTCGGCGACATGCTTGAAGAGTCCGGAGTCCGCCTTCTTGATCAGCATCCGGCAGAACAGAGGCACCCAACGACCGATATGGTTCTTGACGAATTTCTTTTGTGCGTCGACGACGATTTGCGTCTTTTCGGCACCGTCATGGCAGCGGGAGTAGGATTCTTTGTACGCCAGGAAATGCATGAATTCGAATTCGACGCTCAGATGATCGAGCCGTTCGTGAATGTCTTTGGAGAGCTCGACCCCGAAGGCCTTATAGAACCCGGCGATGTCGCCCATGACGTGAGATTGCGCGAAGACGTGATCGTTGCCGAAGAGGGTTTCGTAGGGAGGACAGTCGAGCGTGATGACATTGCTGAACACGCGCCGGTGTTCGGCCTGCAGCTCGCTCAATTGCCAGTTCACACATTCGGAGGCGATGAGCTTTTCGATTTGGTCGAACTGCTTGCGCATGAGCGCCAGCTTTTGCTTCGCCCGCTCCCCTCCCATCCCGTCGAGCGCCGTTTCCAGCCCATCCAGGGCGGCCCGTCCATCCTCGACGAACTCACCACACTGCAAATAGTCCAGAAACTCGTCGTCTTCCGGATACAACAGGCTCCAGGAGACGAGAAGATAGAGTTTGCTGCGATTGAGAGCACGTTCGACTGCGGGAGAATCTTTGATCGGGGGATTGGTGATAATGGCGGTCGCGGTAGAACTTTGGACCGACTGCTTACTCGTCATGAGAATATACTCCTCACTTCGACCACGTAGCCCGAGACATTTCGGGGGCATCCGGGGTCAAACCTCTGGCGAAAGCCTGGGTATGATAGGTAAAGGTTAAAAACTTGTCAAGCACGTATTCTCGTCTTCCACCAGCGTTCATTTGGACTGCTTCTCTATGAATTTTCGCGTTCATATTGTAAGCCAGCGCTTACATTTTTGGCCTATTTCCACCACTGATTTCTTAGCGGGGGGCCGGTTCCATGGAGCGATAAGGCGTAATCTTAATGGCGATGTGATCGTTCACCGAGCGGCAAACGTATTCGCACATGCCGCATCCTACACAACGTTCAGCCGTCACCACAAGCCGTTGGGCATCAAAATCCATCGATAGGGCATCCGTGGGACATTTCGACACACAGGCATGGCACCCCTGCCCCGCCGTGCAGAGCCGATGGTTGACGACCGCGACTCCCATTCGTACGTCCTCAGTTCCGGCGACCGGCAGTAACGCTTCGGTCGCACAGGCGGCGATGCACGGCATGTCATCGCAGACGTAGCAGGGAATCTGATCGGGAAAGATCACCGGTGTACCGTCCGGATGCAGCACGAGCGAGTCATGCGGGCAGGCTTTGACGCAGTCGCTACACTTCGTGCAGCGCTCCAGGAACAGCGCTTCCTCGGCCGCGCCGGGTGGACGCAGCCAATCCGTGCGCATGGTTGGCGCCGGCTTCTCGGGCGCCGCATCCGCATGCGCCGCGTATTCCTTCGCCGCTTTCGCCACCGAGAGGACGGAATCCTTGAAAAAGTCCCGCCGTCCGTATTTGGGATCAGTAGCCATGGAAACGAAATACAACTCCAGATTTCAAATGCAGATGATCAAAAACGTGCGAACGATTCTCACCGACCCACCCCCGGCCCGCCGAGACGGGCCGTTTCCCGATTCTCACCCGCCCGCCCCGAGCTGCCAGAGCAGCTCTTTCCCGGGTCTGCTCTACATGACGCCGTCGGCGCGGAGCTTATACACTTCCACGCAGCGGTCGCAGGCGCCGAATTCGACGTCCCAGCCGGGATGATTCTCGCGGATGAAATCCAAAACGTAGGATTCGATCTTGTTGCCCATGTCCTCCACCCATGAATAGGTTGGGAAACGGCAGAGCGGGCACGGGAACCCCGGCATCAACATGACCTTGTTTTCGGTCTCGGGCACTTCGCCGCCCTCGACGTCGACGGCGCGGTCCATCACCCGCAGCGTGTCGGTGGCCATTTCGATCAATTCAGAGTGCGTGAAGAAGCTCGTTTGCCACAAACCTTCAAAGACGGACTTGAGCTGCAGTGCGGGAATCTTCCGGTACCAGGACCGGAATTCCTTGAAGCGATCCTCTTTCCGCAGCATCGGCTCCTTGCCGGCGGCCGTCAGCCGGCTGTCGATGCTCAGGCTCCACAGGATGCGGTATCGGTGCAGGATCAGCGTTTCTTCGCCGGGATTGAGTCCAACCTTGGTGTCGGGATCGTACGCAAAGGTGGGATCGAGCATGTCGGAGATATGCATCAGTTCGTGGCGGCAGTAGCGCGTGAGCGCCGGGTCATAGAATCGCCGGGGAATGAGCTTGATGCCGATGCCCTTCAGGCCCTTTTCTTCGAACTGCCGGGCCAGATCGTGCTCGACGGAGCCCCACTTACGGAGAATGTCGACGCCCTCCTGGTCTTCCTTGAGCACGCCTTTGACGAGCACGATGCCGATTTTTTCTTTGACGAGGGGATATTCGTTGAACGCATCCCGAATGATGTCGGAGAATCCCCAGGTCCCGAACAGATACTGATAGAGCTTCTTGAACTCGCTTTCCCGGTCGTCGAGCGTGAACTTTTCATAAATCGGATCGGCCAGTTCGTGAAACTCCTTATAATAGGTCGGGTCTCCTTCCCGTTCGGTTTTTTCCACGAACGAGTCAATAACTTCCTGCAGCAGCGCAGGCTGAAAACGCAGTTCCATGTCAGCCTCGGTTCTGGGTGCCGGGAGCCGCTTTCCCGGTCGTGATGCGGTGTTTTCGGCGCCGGGAGCGGCTTGACTTGGCGCCGTAGCTTCTCTTACGATCATCAAAACGACCGCAAATTATACTGGCCAGAAACGGCGATTTGCAATCACGCCCGTCGTCGCGGCCGCTTCAACCGTGAAGATTTCCTCAGGGAACCACCGATGACACAACCAACCGCTTCCCCCGTTACCACACAGCCTTTATCTTCAGCCGCCCAAGCGACGGCCCCAATCGACTCGCTTCAATATTGGACCTCGGGCGCCCGCGAAGTACGGACGTTCCGCGGGCATTCGCACGGGGTGTGGACCGTCGCCTTCTCGCCAGACGGCTTGACGCTTGCCAGCGCGGGCGTCGACAGGCTCGTGCGGATCTGGGACATCGAAACCGGCCGGCTGCTTCGCTCCCTCCGAGGCCATACGCACGACATCCGCTCCGTGCTCTACACGCCCGACGGGCAGGCATTGGCCACGGGCAGCGAAGACCGGACGATCCGCTTGTGGAATCCGAAAACCGGCGAGCCGCTGAAACTGCTGTTTACCCGCTACGACCACAACATTACCAGCCTGTCGCTGTCTCCGGACGGCCTGATGCTGGCGCGCGGCAGCCACAACAAAGACATCAAGATCTGGGAAGTCACGACCGGGACCGAGTTGATGACCCTGCTCGGCAAGGATCAGTACGATCACCATTGGTCGGTGTGCGTCGCCTTCTCGCCCGACGGTCGCCATCTCGCCAGCGGCATGGACATCGGGAAGATCAAGATCTGGGAAGTGCTGCCAAGCGGCGAAGAGAAGGTCCTGCACAACGGACACTGGCAGGAAACCGAAGAGGACTCGACGGAGACGCGCGGCTACTTCATCGAGGACGACGGCGGATTTCAAAAGCCGATGGATTACTGGATCGGCGCGATGACTTTCACTCCCGACGGCAAATACCTCATCACCGGTAGCCGCGATCAGACGATCAAGCTCTTTGAAATGCCCGAGGGGCTTGAACACCGTACGTTAAAAGGCCACGGCGGCTGGGTCCGTTCGCTGGCCGTCACGCCGGACGGCAAAGTCCTGATTAGTGCGGGCGACGACAATACGATCCGGTTCTGGGACCTCAAATCCGGCCGATGCTTCCGTACCCTGAAGGGACACGCCGGCGGCGTGCGTGGCGTGGCGCTGTCCGCGGACGGCCTACGGCTCGCGAGTGCCTCCTGGGACCGGACAGTGAAACTGTGGGAGGGTGGGGCAGAACCGCAGGAATAGCTCTCTTGACACGATGCGGAGGGGCCTAAGCCCTCCGCATTAAATCGCGACCCTCCTACTCATTTTTCCAAGACAAATTGTAGAGGATAGTGAGCCAGCTGCTTCGGCGATGGGTGAGACCGTATGCCCTGTTACTGCTTGGCTCCGCAAACTTGATCCGTTTTGGACGTTGTCCGAACGGATCTTCGAACACTGCGTCTCGCCATCGCCCTTGGGAAAATGCGCGTCTTGTCGCGCGCAGGGTCGGGCGGGTGAGAAGGGCGACCGCAGCAACAGGCCATGCGACCCATCGCAAGTCGCAGCTAGCCCGACCATCCTCTACTTTCACCACTAAAATGGAAAAAAGGCGACAGGCCGCTTCAAGCCTGTCGCCTTTTCCTTCGCATTCAAACTTTGCCTGGAATTACGCTACTCCTCGCCGTCCTCAACCTCGCCCTTGGCCGACGGAATGCCGTAACGTTTGCACTTTTCCCACAGGGCCTTGCGGGAGAGTCCCAAAATTTTGGCGGCGGTCGTGCGGCTCCCTTCGACGCGTTCCAGCACGGACAGAATGTATTCTTTCTCGAATTCCTCCCGTGCCGCCACCAGAGAGTTCAACGGCCGCTCCGGCCGCTTCTGTCCCGTCAGCCCTTCGCTGCAAAAACCACACGTGTCCTGGGCAACCCCTCCGGTGTACGGGCACGTTTGAAAGCCGCAGAGATCCTGCGGCTGCACCGGTTCGCGGTCTCGCCCCAGGGCAACGGCCCGCTCCACCATGTTCTCGAGCTCGCGCACATTGCCCGGGAATGAATAGCGCAGGAGCAGCTCGCGCGATACCGGCGAAAAGCCCTTGAGCTTCTTGTTCATCTTGACGGAACAGGTCTGCAGCACATGGTCGGCGATGACCATGGTGTCTTCCTGCCGCTTTCTCAGCGGGGGAATGACGACCTGCACGACGTTGAGGCGATAATAGAGATCTTCGCGGAATTTTCCCTGGGACACTTCTTTTCTCAGATCTTTTTGCGTCGCGCAGACCAGCCGGACGTCGACGTCGATGGTCTCATTGCCCCCCACGCGTTCGAATTTCCGTTCCTGCAGCACCCGGAGCAGCTTCACCTGAACGACCGGGGAGATCTCGCCGATTTCGTCCAGGAACAGCGTGCCGCGGTGGGCCAGCTCGAAGCGGCCCCGCCGCTGCCGAAGCGCGCCTGTGAATGCCCCCTTTTCGTGGCCGAACAGTTCCGCTTCTAACAGCGTTTCGGGCAACGCCGCGCAGCTCACCTTGATGAGCGGGTGCTGGCTCCGTCCACTGTTCTGATGGATGGCGTTGGCGACGAGCTCTTTGCCGGTGCCGCTTTCCCCGAGAATCAGGATCGTGGAATCGGTGCCGGCGACGGTTTTGATCTTGTCCAGAACCGCGCGCATTTGACTGTTGCTGCCCAGGATGCCGTTGAAGCAGAATTTGCTCTCGAGCGTTTCCTTGAGGTCCTGGTTCTCTCGGCGCAGGGCGATGACTCGTCCGACGCGCTCAACGATCAACAGCAATTCATCCATCTGGAAGGGTTTGGTGATGTAGTCGAAGGCGCCAAGTTTCATCGCCCCGACCGCGGACTCCACAGAGCCGTGGGCCGTGATCATGACCACTTCGGTCTCGGGCGATTTGTCCTTCGTGGCCTTGAGGACCGTGAGGCCGTCGGCGCCCGGCAGGCGCAAATCGGTGATCACCAGGTCGAACGGCTTCTGCCGCAGTACCTCGATGCCTTCCGTCCCTGAGGCGGCGGCATGAACATCGTAGCCGACGGCCTCGAGCGCGTCGACCATCGACAGCCGCACGAGGGGCTCGTCGTCCACCAACAGGATGGCCATCCCCTTCATGAGACTCTTTCCACCGGCGACCGCTCTTTCGACAACGGCAGACATAAGGTAAACGTCGTTCCTTTCCCGACCTCGCTCTCTACCAGAATCTTACCACCATGTCGCTCTGCGATGCCCAGACTGACGGAGAGCCCCAGTCCCGTGCCTTCGCCTTCGCTCTTCGTCGTGAAAAACGGATCGAAGATGCGCGGCAGCACGGTCGGCGGAATGCCCGATCCCGTGTCGCTGACTTCGACCCGGCAGACGCCTTCGGCGACCGTCGTGCGGATCGTCAGCACGCCGCCGCCTTTCATCGCCTGCACGGCGTTTAAAATCAGGTTCATCAAGACCTGCTCGATCATATGGCGGTCGACCATGAGGCTCGGCAGGGCCGGCCCCAGCAGCGTCTCGAGCCGTATCAGATTGGGCGCGAACAAGTGATTCGTCAGCACCAGCACCCGATCGACGATCTGATTGATGTCGGTGGCGCTGAACTCTGGCTCGTGCTGCTGCGAGAAGTCGAGCAACTGCCGGACGATTTTCTGGACGCGCCGGACGCCGTCTTCCATCGACACCCAGTATTCTTCCTGACGCGCCGGAGAGAGCGTGCCTTTGCGGAGGTTGTAGAGGCAGTTCAGGATGCCGGCGAGCGGGTTATTGATTTCATGGGCGACGCCGGCGGCCAGCTTGCCGACGGAAGCGAGCTTCTCGGAGTTTCTGATCTGCTGCTCGAGTTTTTTGGTGTCGGTCATGTCGCGCGCGATGCCCAGCACGCCGAGAATCTCCCCGTCGACGCCGTGCAGCGGCGACACGCTGACCATGACCGTGCGCGGCTCTCCCATCCGCGTGACGACCTCGACCTCGTAGACCTGCTTGGCCCCGATGTCGAGCGTGTTCTTCAAGCGGCGGCCACGGTGACGTCGCGAAAGCAGCGAGAGATAGGGACGCCCGAGCAGATCATCCTTGCGGTAGCCCCACACACTCACCTTGCCGTTGACGTACGTAAACCGCTGCTCGGTATCAAGCGTGTAGATGACGTCATTGGCGTTCTCGAGCAGATTTTCGAGATACTGTTTCGTTTCTTCGATTTCCCTCGTCCGCTCCCGGACTTTGCTTTCCAGCTCTTCCCGGTACGTCTGCAGCTGCCGTTCCAGCTTTTTACGGTCGGTGATGTCGCGCATCTGCACCATCACGAGGACCTGGCCGGAACCGGCCACCCGGATCAAATCCATCTCGACGGGCGTCTCGTGCCCCGCGGCGTTATAGACGGTGATCTCCTGCGTCGGGACCTGCCGTTGGCCGGTGCTGATTTCGGCCAGCCAGCCGGAGAGGGGTTCACGATACGGCGGCACGATGACGTCGTACATGCTCCGGCCGACCACTTTGGACTCGGCATACCCGAGCGCCTGCTCCTCGCGCTTGTTGACCGCGACGACCGCGCCGGCCGCGTTCACCATGAACACCGAATCGGCGACCAGGTCGAACAGCGCTTTGTAGCGCGCCTGTGAGGCGACCAACTCCTGCGTGCGCTCCGAGACCGCCTGCTCGAGGCCGGACGTGTAATGTTGCAGTTCCTGCTCCAGCCGATGACGCTCGGTGACGTCGCGCACGAACGCGCGCGAGTGCACGAGACCGCCGCGTTCCTGATCGAAGAGCGCCGTCGCGTGGATTTCCACATCGATGGGGCGCCCGTCCTTTGCCAGCAGGACCGTTTCCATCGTGCTCTGCCCTTGAGACACCAGCCGCTCGAGGTATTGCAGCACCGGCGCCTCCTGCCCGCGGGGCACCACGTCCCAGAGCTTCATCATGAGCATCTCGGTGAGCTGATAGCCGAGCTTGTCGAGACCGGTCTTGTTCACGTGTACGAACCGCCCGCTGCGGTCGAGCTGATAGATCATCTCGGGGGAATGCTCGATGAGGTCGCGGTATTTTTCCTCCAGCGCACGGACTTCCTTCATCCGCTGTTCGATCTGGCCAAAGGACCGCTGGAGGTTCGACGCCATCTGATTGAACGCGCCGGCCAGCTCTTCGATTTCATCGCCGGTCTTGAGCTCGAGCCTGCGCTCCAGCCGCCCGCTGCCGATTTCCTGAACGCCGCCGTGGAGCAGCTGGATCGGCCGGGCAATGCGCCGGGCCGCAAAGAGACCCGTGCCCCAAAGCACGCCGAGCACGGCAAGCCCGTAGAGCAGCACCTTGGCCACCAGATCGGACAGCGGCGCGAACGTTTCCTTGGGATCCTGACGGACGACGGTGACCCAGTGTTTCCCGCCTATGCTGCCGGAGGCCAGCGCCTGGCCGAAGCGGACAGGCGCGAAGCCGAGCAGTGAATCCTTGCTGCCGTGTGAATCGTCCGCGGCCACCGTCCAGCCGGATTTGAGAGTGGCCAGCACGTTGATCAGCTCCGGCTTCACCGAATGTTCTTCCGGCGCCAGAATGGGGCAGATGACCGGCGTCCCGTCGGACGTGAACAGCATGGCATGACCGGTGGAGCCGATCGTCACGTCCGCGATCGAATGGAACAGCGTGTCGCGGCGGAGCAGAATCGTGACGGCACCGATCACCGATTTCTGGAGATCGTCGAGAATCGGCGCGGCTACCACCACAACGTGGGTGCCGAACGAAGGATCGAACGTAATTTCGCTCACGAAGGGCTGCTGGCTGCTGCCTTTGACCACGGCCTGCCACCAGGGGGCCTTGCCGTAGAAATATTCCACTTGCGGAATCGAACTGACCACGAGCGCGCCCTGCTGATCGGTCACCAGGATGCCAACGTAATCGGATTTCCGGATGTCGTGCCACCGGATCAGATAGTTGGTGACGATGCGGTTGATGAACAGCGGAAATTCGCTGCGCTTGTCCCGCTGCTTCCAGCGCTGCTGCCAGTCCTTGATCATGTCCTGGATGCTACGGGCATCCTTGCCTTCATAGGTACGATTGGCTTCGGTGACGGCGGTGCGCAGAAACGGCGTGGTGGCCAGCTGCTGGCCCTCGTTCATCACGCGCGTGACGTGCATCTCGATCCGGCGGGCGGCGTCGACGGCCACCTCTTTGAAGCTGGTACCCGTGGTGTCGCGAAGGGCGCGGCGTTCTTCGAGATAGGTGAGGGCCAATAGGAATGTCAGCGGCAGGAGACCGACCATGACGATCGCCATGATGATCTTGCGCTGGAGGCTGTGAGAACGACTCCAGAATGTCATGACAGGTCGGCCCCAATGAAGCCGATTATCATCGGCGACTTATCTTACATGGTGTCCAAAAAGGCCGTCTATCTCACCCACCCGCCCGCCGCGGCGCCGAGACGCCGCGTTTTAGCCAGCTCACCCGCCCGACCCGGCCGCGCCGAGACGCGGCCTTTTCCCAGGCTCACCCGCCCACCCTGCGCACGCCGGGACGTGCGCTTTACCAGGGTTACGCCCGCTTGAGTAGGCGCCCGGCCCCTCCCGGCCACAACAACAACAGCGGGCTTGCCACGAAAATGGACGAGTAGGTACCGAAAATAACCCCCCAGAGCAGCGCCAAGGAAAAGTCGTGGAGCACTTCGCCTCCGGCAAACGTCAACGGGATGAGGACGATGACGACGGTCAGGCTGGTGACGATCGTTCGGCTCAGCACCTGGTTGATCGCATTGTTGATCATGGTCTCTTCGTGCTCCCGCCGGCGAAGGCGCAGGTTTTCCCTGATCCGGTCGAAGACCACAACCGTGTCCGTGAGCGAGTAGCCCGCCAGGGTGAGGAGCGCCGTCACGACGAGAAGAGTGATTTCCTTGTCGAAAATGTAGAAGGTCCCCAGCACCGCCAGGACGTCATGAAAGGTCGCCAACGCCGCAGCGACGCCGAACCGTAGCTCGAAGCGCGCCGCGATATATAAAATGATGCCGGCAAAGGAGATCACGATTGCGACGAGCGCGTCGGATTGGAGCTTCTTGCCGATCGTCGGACCAATCTCGGTACTGGACTCGACCACGAACTTGTTTCCCGGGAACTCCTTGGTGAAAATCGCCACGACTTTTTCCGCCGTTTTTTCCTCAATGGTCGTCGAGGCCTTGACCCGGACGAGCAGCTTGTTCTCCTGCCCGAATTCCTGAAGCTCCGCGTCTCCGAGACCATTCGATTCCAGCGCCTTCCTGGCATCCTCGATGTGGATCGGCTGCTCGAACTTCAGTTGCACCGCGGTGCCTCCCGCGAAATCGATGCCGAGATTCGCCGCGCCGCGCGCAATTTGAATCAACGCGATGATCCCCAAAATGACCATGATGCCGGAAAACAAGAACGCATACGTGCGCTTGCCCATGAAATCGATGTTCGTCTTTCCCAAAATCTCCAACATTGAACGGTCCCTTCGTCAGACGAGGCGAGGAGCACGTGGTCTCCCGCCGTTCATTAAATGCTCAGCTGTTCGACCTTGTGACGTTGATTGACGATGTCGAAGATGACCTTGGTGCCCACCAGAGCCGTGAACAGGTTGATGGCGATGCCCAGGCACAGTGTCACCGCAAATCCCTTGATCGGTCCGGTTCCGAAGAGAAACAGCGCAACGCCGGTGATCAACGTCGTCACGTGCGAATCCACGATCGTGAGCAGCGCTTTGTCATAGCCTCCGTCGACCGCGAGCCGGACGCCCTTTCCGCTCCGCAGCTCTTCGCGAATGCGCTCGAAGATCAGCACGTTCGAATCGACGCCCATACCGATCGTCAGCACGATGCCCGCAATACCGGGCAAGGTCAGCGTCGCCGTCAGCGCCGACAGGGCTCCCATCAGGCAGACCAGATTGAGAATCAGCGCGAAATTGGCGATGACCCCCGAGAGCCGGTAGTAGACCGCCATGAAGATCACGACCATGGCACCTGCGATCAAGGTCGCCCGCACGCCCTTGTCGATTGAATCCTTGCCCAACGACGGCCCGACGGTCAGGTCCTGAATGATCTTGAGGGGGGCGGGCAATGCGCCGGCCCGCAAGACGATGGCCAGATCGTTGGCCTCCTGCGTTGTAAAAGTGCCCGTGATTTGTGCGCGGCCGCCGCTGATGCGCTCCTGAATGACGGGAGCCGAATAGATGGTGTTGTCCAGCACGATCGCCATGCGTTTTTTCACGTTTTCGCCCGTGATCCGTTCGAATTCCCGGCCGCCCTTTCCGTCAAATGTGATCGAGACGTATGGATCATTGAACTGTCCGATCGCGACGCGGGCGTCGCTCAGCACGTCGCCGGTGAGCATGACGCGTTTTTTGACGAGGTAAGGTATGCGGTACTCGCGCCCGGTGTCCCGCTCCACCGCCCGCTCGAACAAGACCTGACTGCCCTCGGGAAGCTTGCTTTCCGCCTGCTTGACGACTTCGGCTTCACGGTCCTTCGGGATACGCGCGGGCAGATCCAGCTTCATCTGGTTCTCTTCGTCCAGCATCTTGAACTCGAGGAGCGCCGTTTCCTTGATAAGGTCTTTGGCGCGCTTCGGGTCCCTGACACCGGGAAGCTGCACGACGATCTGCTTCAAGCCCTGCCGCTGAACCAGCGGCTCGGCCACGCCGAATTGATCGATGCGGTTCCGGATCGTTTCCAGAGCCTGGTTGATGGCGGAATCCTTGATGCGCTTGCTCTCGGCCTCCCGGAGTTCCCACACCAGCGTGTTGGCCGAACCGGAATCGACCTCGCTGAAGGTCGGAAAATCGTCGAGCAGCTTTTGGATTTGCGGCTTTAGTTCGGCGTTTTGAAATTGAATCACGATCCGCGTGGGTGTCGTGCGCTTGACCGATTCGGCGGGGATCTTCTTCTCCACGAGCGAATCCTGGATGGCGACGACGGTCCGGTCCACGGCGATTTCCACCGCACGGTCTTCGTCCACTTCCATGACCAGATGAATCCCGCCTTGAAGGTCCAAGCCGAGCGCGATGCCTTTGTTCGGCAGGATGGATTTAGCCCAGACCGGCAAGGCCTGATACAAGTCCTGGTAAGACGGGAGAAACGCCAACACCGAAATGACAATCACCAGCAGCAACAGCAACAGCCGCCCGCGTATCTTCTTCATAGCGCGACCACCATCGACGGCCTTCGACTGCGCCCGGGCGTCCCTGAACTACGCATCTTTGTCGTCCTCCTCAGACCGCAAACGGGAAATGTACTCCCGCTGCATCTTGATTTTCGTGTTGTCGGCGATCTGCAGCGTCACCGTGTCCTTGCCGAGATTCGTCACCGTGCCCCAAATGCCCGATGCCGTGATGACCTTGTCGCCCTTCTTCAGCCCTTCCATCATGGCCTTTTGCTGTTTCTGCTTTTTTTGCTGAGGCAGGATCAGCATGAAATAAAAGATCACGAAGATCAGCACGAAGGGCACGAGCGACAGCAGTGTGCCGCTTCCCGACCCGCTTCCGCCGGTACTTTGTGCCCAAGCCACAGATTCCATCCACATACGACTGTACCTTTCTTGTGCTCGTTGCTCAGCCCGTTACGACACTACGCCCGCGCCTCACCCCGGACCTCAACACCGCCAATAGGATCGTCTTGCTCCTGCTGCTTTTGGTAAAACGCCTCGCGAAACGCCGGGAAGCTGCCCTCGGCGATCGCCAGACGCATGCGGCGCATGAAATCGGAAAAATACCAGAGGTTATGAATGGTGTTGAGCCGGGAGGCCAGCATCTCCTTGACGTTATATAAATGGTGCAGGTAGGCCCGGGAATAGCGGCCACAGACCGGGCAGCCGCAGGCCGGATCGACCGGCGATTCGTCGCGTTGATACCGGGCTTGCTTGATCAGCACACGTCCAAAACTCGTGAACAGCCATCCGGTCCGTCCATGGCGGGACGGCACCACGCAGTCGAACAAGTCGATGCCCCGGGCCACGCCTTCAAGTAAATTCTCCGGCATGCCGACGCCCATCAAATACCGCGGCTTCGCGGCCGGCAGCTCCGGGACGGTCACGTCCAGCATGCGGTACATGTCGGCCTTGCTTTCGCCAACGGAAAGCCCGCCGACGGCGTAGCCGTCGAATTCCAGGGCGACCAGCTCCCTGGCGGAGGAAACACGGAGGTCAGCATGCAATCCACCCTGCACGATGCCGAACAACGCCTGATCGGAGCGACGCCGGGCGGACTGGCAGCGGGCAGCCCATAAGCCGGTGCGCCTGACCGCATCGTGAACGAGCTCGCGTTCGGCCGGCAATGCGACGCATTGATCGAAGGCCATCATGATGTCGGCGCCGAGCGCTTCCTGGATTTCGACCGAGGTTTCCGGCGTAATGTAGTGCGCCGAGCCGTCGATGTGAGACTGGAAACTGACGCCCGCATCGGTAATACGGCAGAGCTTCGCCAGACTGAACACTTGAAAACCGCCGCTGTCCGTGAGGATCGATCCCGCCCACCCGGTGAACCGATGCAAGCCGCCCATCTCGCCGATGATCTTATGTCCTGGCCGCAAGTACAGGTGGTACGCGTTATTGAGCATGAGCCGGAAGCCCAACTGCTCTAGGTCGCGGGGGTCGATGCCCTTCACCGGCCCCAGCGTTCCCACGGGCATAAAGGCGGGCGTCTCGCTCGTGGCATGCGCGGTCGTTAGTGTTCCCAGCCTCGCGCTCGTGTCACGGTCGCTGTGGTCAACAGTAAAATTCATCGTCGTTCGCTGTCTACATCTGTTCGGGGGCGGAAATGCCGAGCACTGCCAGCCCGTTCCTGATCACTTGCTGAACCCCCCGCATCAAGGCCAGGCGCGCAGCCGTTCGCTCGGGAGTCAGCGTCTCCCGCTTCGCCCCTTCGTCCCTTGCCATCTCGGGAACCCCCTGTGCGAAGACCTCCGCATCAGCGGCCGGAGGCAGGATGCGGTGTTTGTTATAGAACGTGTGGAGCAGCGCCGCCAACTGCTGCAAATAGTAGGTCATACGGTGAGGCTCATACCCGATGGCTGCGCCTTCGACGACGGATGGATACGCAGCGAGCTTTCGTATCAGCCCCAGCTCGTCGGGATCGGAGAGCAGCGACAGATCCGCCCGGCTCGGCGGCGGACATGCAATGCCGCGCGAAGCAGCGACGCGCCAGAGGCTCGCGATGCGCGCATGGGCGTATTGCACGTAGTAGACGGGATTGTCTGCGGAGCGCTGTTTGGCCAGCTCGAGATCGAACTCGAGGTGAGTTTTAGAATCGCGCATCAGAAAATAAAACTTGGCGGCATCGGCGCCCACCTCGTCGATGACCTCGCGCATGGTGATGAACTCGCCCGTCCGCTTCGACATTTTGACTTCTTCGCCGGCCCGCAAGAGCTTGACCAACTGCACGAGGATGACTTGCAGATGCTCCTTGGGATGGCCGTACGCCTGCATGACCGCCTGCATCCGGGGAATATACCCGTGGTGGTCGGCACCCCAAACGTCGATCAGCAGATCGTAGCCGCGTTGTAGTTTGTCGCGGTGATAGGCGATGTCCGAGGCGAGATACGTGTATTCGCCGTCCTGCTTCTTGACGACACGGTCTTTCTCGTCGCCGAACGCCGACGAGCGAAACCACCATGCGCCGTCCTGCTCGAACAACAGCTGTCGCGTTTGTAATTCCTCCAACACGTGCTCAACGGCCTCCGAAGTGAGGAGCGAGGCTTCACTGAACCAGGAGTCGAATTCGATTCCGAACGCGATGAGATCCTCCCGAATCAGATTGAGCAGCTCTTGATAGGCGAGCGTTTGCAACTGTCCCTCGATCTGCTCGGCCGTATGCAGGGCCGCCGCGTCGAGTTTGGGTTTGAGTTGCTTGGCCAACTCCGTGATGTAGGCGCCATGATAGCCGTCGTCCGGAAATGCGCAGGACTCTCCCGAAAGTTCCCGATAGCGTGCGGCCACGGAGGCTCCGAGGAGCTTCATCTGACGGCCCGCGTCGTTGATGTAATACTCACTCACGACCTCGAACCCGACCGCCCGCAGCAAACTCGAAACCGCCTGACCGACGGCCGCTCCCCTTCCATGCCCGACGTGCAAGGGGCCGGTGGGGTTCGCGCTCACGTATTCGACCAGCACGCGACGGCCCTTCCCGAGATCCGTCATGCCATACGAGATGCCCTGCGCATCGATTTCCCTGAGCGTTTCCTGCCAGAGCGCCGGCTTGATGGTGAGATTGAGAAATCCCGGCCGGACGATCTCCACCCGGTCGAACAGCTGCTCACGTTGAGGCAAATTGTCGACGATGATCTGGGCGATATCGTGAGGCGCCCGCTGTTCGGAGGAGGCCAGGGACATGGCGACAGTCGAGGCGAGATCTCCCCATTCCGGCCGTTTTGGCGCATCGAGGCTGAGTTGGGGCCAGGCGGCCGTTTTCAACTGACCCTTTTCCCGTGCGCCATTGAGGGCGCCGAGCAAAGCGTTGGTCACCTTTTGCTGTACTACGCCGTGAGACACCGTGGGCTCCGAACCTGCGTAAGTCCTCAGCATTGAAAGAGAAAATTAACTTGCCACTGTAACACAGGGGCGAATTACGAGACAAGGCACGGCTCAAGAAATTCGAGGGTTTACGGCGGCAGATCGGGTCGCCACACATGCGGCAAGTATGGCGCGAGCCGACAGCTCAAGGCAGGGTTGGTCCTGACAACGCCTGACGGCGTCCCATGTCGAACAGCCGCAACGATGCTCACTGATAACGGTCACCGCCGGACCAGCAGGCGCCCAACGCGCGGGGTCAGTAGGGCCGAACAAGGCGATGGTCGGCGTCCCCAGGAATGCCGCGAGATGCGTCACGCCCGAGTCATGCCCGAGAAACACATCAGCCTCCAAGAGCACGCCGGCCAGCAACCGGATCGAAAGCCCGCGCAAGACGATCGGTGCCCGGGGCATGCGAAGGAGCAGCCGATCGATCATCTCTTCGTCCGCGGGGCCCTGGATCAGCAGCGACTCGACGCCCTCCAGCCCTTCGAGTACCTCCAGGAGAATCTCCGGCTTCACACACTTATGTCGGCTGCCGCTTCCAGGATGGATGATCGCGAGCGGACGGCGGCGCGAGACTCCACATCCGCTGAGATGCGTGCGTGCGTCCGCCTTGAGCGCTTCGGAGACCCTCTCTGCGACCGACGCCTGTTTGGCAGTTGCGCCGACGATCTCGGCATACCGCTCGCGTTGATGGATGCTCGTCAACGTCGAAGCGAAGGGCGATTGCACGACGGCCGCCGCTGCGCCAGAACGCTTCAATGCAGCCGCCAGCGTTCCGGAGTCATCGCTGGTCCAGGCGACGGCCAAGTCACACCGGCAGAGCCAGTCTCTCAACAGCGAATCGCCCGGCGGCATTCCACCGAAGAGCGCCATGCACCCGGTCGATTGAACGGAGAGCGATCGGTCGACGAGGCCACATTCTCGAAGTAATTCTCCACCTTGAGGATGTGCGCAAAGTAAGAACTCGTTGCAGGGCCACCGCTCGCGCAGGGACTGAATCGCAGGGACGGCGAGCAGGAGATCTCCCAGTCCTCCCGGATGCAGGATGACGACTGTTCTGGGCGATATCACGTTCAGGCCGTCGAGGGTTTCACGCGCTTCTGATGGACCGAGCGCGCAGCGTCGAGATCATCCGGCGTATTGATGTTATCGAACGAACGTGCGTCGGGATCGAGATGGTGCAGATCTTCAGGCAAAACCAAACGCACGCCGAGCGAGGGGTGATCCACCAACCGATGAATCTTGAAATCGCGTGCCTGAATGAGGCTCTCCATCACCGGCAAGCAGCGGCGATGATACAAGGCATGCATCGGCTGCAGACCATGCGGCAGCTTGGCCATGACGACGTCGCCTTCATGTTTCAGACTGACAAAGTGCCTGATCGTAGCCGAATCCAGAAACGGCATGTCGCAGGCCGCGGCAAACACCCAGTCGGTCTCAGCCTGCTTCAATCCGGTATATAGCCCACCGAGGCTTCCGCAGTCGGGAATCAGATCCCGCAAGACCGGCGCATCGGTTTCGATGGCAGCAGTATCCTGCGCAACGACCACGACGACATGCTGAAAGACGGAGCGGAGAGCCGACAGGCTTCTCGCCAGAAGGGTTTCGTCTCCGACGGCGAGCAACCGTTTATCCCGGCCCATTCTTCGGCTTTTTCCGCCGGCCAGGAGTACGCCCGTGACATCGCAAACCAGAGAAGTGCTCACAACGTTCCTCACAAAACAAAAGGGGGTGGGTTTCCCCACCCCCTCCGTTTTTCAGCTCTGCCCAGCGCTTCGAGAATTAGAGCGTCTTGCCCTTCTTCTTGTTCGCGCGGCGCGTCAGCACCCATCCTTCCAGCAGCACCACGCCAAAAGCGATCACCGCCGGATAGATGTAGGTCTCTCTCGGAATCGGGGGATTCATGAACGTGTAATAAAAAGCCGAGACGGCCATTTTGCGTCCGGCATCCCCGTTATGCCCGTCCCAGGCGAAGAACACGGTCGGAACGTACTGGCCGACCTCGAAAAACGTGTCTTCGTCGTAGTCCTGATCCTTCTTGTTGCCGACCGGACGTTGAATCATCACGTACCAACGGCCGTTCTTCCACTCGCCCTTGAGCACCTTGAGGTTCTCTTCATAGGTGTC
>DATELB010000126.1:0-29738 GCA_035277085.1 Nitrospira sp.
GATCGCAACGTCGAACGAACCGCCGCAACATCGCGTCGCGGCCAAGTACTGAGCCGGATCACCGACCAATCGTTGGCCGACTTGCGGGACGCCTTGTCAATGCTCGACCGCGAGGCGGCCGTCAGCATGATGGTGAATCGCTACGGTATGTCCGATGCCCAGGCACAAGACGTCGTTCAGTCGACGATCGGCCTCCTCACACCCGCTCAGGACACCCTGCGAAGTGCGAGGCAGCGAGGGACAGCCATGAGCGCGGAAGCGCTGGATCGTCTCGGCATGATAGCGTTGTGGCTTTCCGGATTGGGCCTGATCAGTCTCGCCGTGTCGGCGATTGGCGGAATGGTCGGAATTCCCGAAGACGCGTTGATTGAATCGACGGCTCATACACAGGCGTATGCGGAAATCAGGCGAGCGGGTTAACGCTCGGAAGCGGCCATGCGCACTCCCCATTTCAGATTGGCCCATGAAGATGACGCTGGCCGACTATTGAAATTCTTGGTGTGGACAGCAGCGCTCTGGATCGCCATCGCCGCCGGCCGGCCCGCAGAGGGAGGCCCTGGCGATCCTCAACCGATTCCACCGGCCCCTCTGCCATCGCCCCCGGGAAAACCGATTCCGCCCTCCCCCGTCCCACCCCCGCAGCCGGAACCCATTCCACCGGCTCCAATTCGTTAGATCGTCCATGCCTGCCGCGAGCCATGACCGGCGAACCGGGACGAACGGCATCCAAATTGATGAAGACCTCCGCTTCCAGGCGCGGATCTGGCGAATCGAGCGCATCGGCTGGTGGGGCATAGCAGCGATCCTTGCTGCCGCCATTGCAGGACTGTTTGGGCGTGGTCCCATCAGCCGGACGACGGCGCCGCTTGCAGATCCGGCCCATCCCGGCGGCGGAATGCTTCTGGACTATGAACGGTTTGGACGCGCCCACAGCGACTCTCAGTTCGTGTTGAGCGGACCGGCCCGACCGCCTGCAGGCGGAAATTTTTTCTCTCTGGATTTCCTGCTCGTCATTTTCCGGCTCGCAGGGCGCCGCACCCTGGCCCAGATGACGAATTTTGATTTCGTCCTGCTGCTGATCATCAGCGAGGCGACGCAGAATGCCATGATTGGAGAAGACGACTCTGTCACCAATGGGGCGCTGGTCGTGCGACACTGGTGGGGTTGGATGTGCTCTTGTCGCACGTGAAGCGATGGTTGGAGGCGGCGGAAATGTGGCTGGACGGTAAACCGACGATCATCGTCGAACAGGGCCGGCCGAAAACCGACATCATGCAGCGTGCCCGGATCGACGAGGACGATGTGCTGATGGCTGCACGCGAAACGCAGGCTTGGAACGTATGGAGCAGATCACATACGCCGTGCTCGAAACGAGGGGAGGCATCTCGATCATTCCGCGATGATTACATGCCTTTGACGATTTTCCCCGTCTCGGCATCGACCCGCAGCCGCCGAGACTCGTTTCCGGTATCGATGATTTCGATGTCGTAAAACACGCGGTTTCCAGAATGGCCCAATTCCGCTCCGACGGCCCGTCCCGGTCCGTTCGTTTCGGCGATTTCCGCGGCTTGGGAGAGCGTGAGGGGCGCATGACGCAACCAGTAGCTTTTTCCCTGCTCTTGGGCGCAGCCCCCGGCGCATAAGGCCGACATTCCAATCAGCAGGCTCCACAATACGCGCATGTACCCTCCCTTCTGCACAGCTCAGACTCCCGTCGCCGGGAGCGTATATCGCTCCTCGATAGCGCTGGCGACACGGCGTCGACTGTCGTGCGCGGACAGATCCGGCGTGCCCTCGACCTCCTGAACGATCTGTGCCAACGAGGGATCCTTGATGGCGGTTTCCATCCAATGTGAATAGTCGCCCTGCCGTAAATGGTGCAGCCACGTTTCGTCGTCCACGCCGTCGGCAATCTGACGAAACATGATGAGATTCTGCGCGCGGAGGTTCAGCTTGCCGTCAGGACCTTTGAAATAGAAGCTGCGCTCGGGAGGCAGCTCGCCTTCGGCATATTTCCGGCGGTGCCGCTGCCGTTCCACCCGGGGGACGGCCATAAGCAATCGCTCGACCGTTCGTCCATCGGTTTTTCGCCAGAGGAGAGCTTCGCCCGGCTTCAGCTCCCCGTGCGGCGCAGCCGTCCGCGCCTGTTGTCGGTCCATAATGGAATGCAGCGTGGAGAGCGGGTCTTGCCCCAGCGCGACGGCGACATCGACAGCGTCCATGACTTGCGGCGCAAGCCGGTCGGGGTGAACGGTCACGAACAGCATGCTCTGCAGCTCCCGGACGCTTTCAGGAGTCGCCCGCCAGTTTTTCGGCAGCAGATGGTGCGCTTCGTCAACTAGAATACGATGAGGCCGGCCGGTATTGCGACGCTTCTCCTGCAACTTCGGGAGCAGGTCCAGGAAGAAGGCCGGACGGTCTTCGAGCGGCAAACCCACTAAATTGACGATGATCTGCTCCTTGGGGTTCTCCAGCGCCGTGACGACCTCGGGCACGGTAGGTCCGCGCTGGGAATTCCCGAACACGATCATCTTTTCCATTGACGGATAGTCTCCCTCCGGATCGATGACACACGTCTGATAGCCGTTGTCGATGAGCTGTTCCAGGAGCGCGTGCGCCAGAGTGGATTTTCCGCTCCCCGAGGTCCCGGCGATCAACACGTTTTCGCCTACCGGAGCGATGGTGCTGCGCTCCCCATTCCGGTTCGTTCCCAGCGCAATCCGGCGTCTCGTCATGCGTTGCGCGTGGCCGGCCATGTCGTCGGCGGCCAAGGCGAGCAAGGCTTCGGCCGTCCCCGCCCCGTTCGCCCGGGCGGTGACCCAATCGGCGGCTTCCTTCAATGTCGGCACGGCGCTCGACACGGCGACGGCCAATTCGCTTGCCTCCAACAAAGCGTGGTCGTTCTCACTGTCGCCGATGCCGACGACTTCATGCGGAGACAATTTGAGTTCGTCTAAGGCGGCGGCGAGGCCGGTCGCCTTGTTGACGCCCGGCGGAAGGACCATGACCGACTCGCGGTTGAAGATGACGTGATGCTCAAGCCCCAAATCGCGGATGGCCTCCATGATCGCCACTTCATGAGGCCGCAGCGTTGCGATAATGGATTCGCCCACATCGAGCGGAGCGACCCCCTTGCGCCTCAACATCTCGATCAGAGGCGCCGACGCACGGTGCGTCAGCAGACGCTGATCTCTCGTCGCCGGCCGGTACAGCACCGCGCCGTTTTCAGCGACGATTCTCGCGCACAGCGAAGCTTGCGGGAAGAGTGGCAGTAGTTCCCCGAGCATGCGGCCGGTGACGAGAATGAACTTCCGCCCCGAGGCCACCACCTGCTCGAGAGCGGCGACTGTCGACGGATGAACGGCGCCGTCGGTGGCAAGCGTCCCGTCGTAATCTATGGCGACTGCAGCAAATCGCATGGCAACACGTCACACACCCTGCGCCGGAAGCGGTGCAGAAGTGACAACACCCACCCCCGCGAGACTCGGCACCAGGTTTTTTAGAAGTGCGACCGGCACCGCGCCGCTGACGATGCCGGTCAGATCAGAAATGTCAGCAGGAGCGCTCAGGCGGCCAGTGGGCGTGTCAACTTCAGATCGTCCTGGATGTCATCAGCCCCCGCATCCCAGGCCAACTCAATCGCCAACGCCCTGTCCCGGTTCGTCGGAACGGAACCGCGCAGCGTCGCCACGCCGTCCGCCACAAAGACCGTCACGTCACGCAAGGAAGGCCGGCGGCTGAACCACTCCATCAACGTTTCAGTCAAGCTCTCGTCGGGATTGACCTCACGTGCGACATACCAGTCGCGGACTAATTGCATCATGACGCCTCCTTACAAAACAAACGATTGACCCAAGAGATGCCCGTATGCTGGCCCATAAGACCATACGGCCTCGACTGGGGACATTAGTGAATTCTCTAGCCCGGCCCTGATGAAACCCCAGTCGAGACCTTGGCATTTCCCCTAGCGCGACATCGACTGGTCTTCCTCTACGCTGGCAGCCCGACGCTGTTCTCTGCTGGAGGTCGTGGACTCCCGTGCGGTATCACGCGTACCGATCGAAATGTTGCCGGCGATGTTTTGCTCGCCGATAGGATCGTTGGAGGCGGCACGGACCACGTATTTGACCTCGCCAGCATCGCGGAAGCAGACGCTGGCAGTCTCGTTGGATCCTAATTTGGCCGAGTACTCGTTGCGCTTCGTGCCGAATCCCATCGGTCCGCCGAAATTGCGCTGACAGGTGAGATTCTCCGTCACGGGATTCAAGAAGATGACTTTCACGTCGCCCTGACGCTTGTTGATCCAACGGACTTCATCGCCCGGATTCACGATGACTGATGCCGGTTCGACTCCTTCACGGATCACGACGTCCTTGACCTCCCCCGTGCGGGTCAATGTCGGCATGCTTTCTCCGCCGATAGTTTGACAGCCCGCCAACACCAGCAATGCGGCTCCGAGGATGTAGCGTTGTCCTTTCATTGTCCTCCCTCCATGTTGTGACTAGGTGAAGTGTGACTTGCGACTGTTGTGCACCCGGAGTTGCGACTACGTTCACAGGTCAAGAATTGCAAGAGACAGGCCGGATGCCAATGAGCGCCAGGCCTTGATGGGGTTTGATTTTTGAGCACTCGCTCGAGCGAGAGAGAGACAAGTTAGCTGCGGATCGGACAGACCATCCAACTGGTGTGAGAGGAACGATCAGACGGATGAGAAGCTGCGGATGAGAACCCTGCGTCCCGCCAGCCGGTTCCGGGCCGGCGGGATACAAGATTCCAGCGAGCTACTTCTTGGCCTTCTCGCCTTCGTGCTTGAAGCTCGGGTTCGACGTCGGAGGAGCCGCGCGATGCGACCCTGCCGCGTCTTCGCCGAGGGTGGCTGCACCGGACAAGGTGCCGGGGTCACCAGGCTTCGCCTCATTGCCGCCGCCAGCTCCCCCCTTCGGCTCGTTTCGCTTCTGCTCGATTTCATCCATGAACATCGCAAGGTCAGGGGACATGTCTTTAAACTCCGACGGGTTCACATTTGTCTTCAATTCGTCTTTCGTCCCGTTGAAGACGATCTTGTCTCCCTTTTCCTGAAACCGGCTCCAGGGAAGCGGTCGCGCCGTCTGGCCGTCGGCCGTCTGGAACATCACATACTCGATGTTTTGCGTTTTTTCATCCTTGAGGACTTTCGTGATTTTCCCCAGCTTCTCACCCTGCGCGTTTGTCACCTGTTGGTTCAACCACTTGCTGTCCGTCACTTCCTGCAGTTTGCCTTGACGAACGGGGGTCGTCGCATATTCCTCGTTAGAGCCGATTGGCTGTCCAGGGATGAGATCCACCTGTTTATCCTTGGGCGCCTTGTGCGGATCCGGCATGTTGCCGCCGCCCATCGTGCTCGAACCAGTGGGTTCAGCCAAAACCGGAACCGGACCGGTCGTCACGAAACAGGTCAGCAAGGCGATGGTCAAAATTGCAAGCATTGTAGTCTTCATGAAAGCCCTCCTGTTATTGGTAGAAGAACGCCGTTGCACCCATTCACTGGCCATCTCGCTCATCCAAGCCGTCACTGACGCGGAAGGGACAGCGCCTCGATCACGCGATCCAGACTCTGCACACCTTCCGGATGAGCGCCTTTCACTTCCCTCGTCCTGTATGCTCGCCATCCGTTGCATAGTTCACCCATTTAGAGAAACGTTGCGCTGCCCGAACTTTATCGTCGCGGCGTTGGCCCTCCAGCCTCAGATTCGCTGCCGGGCTCTAAGACGCGCTCGGCCTGCGCGACGGTCGTCCACTGGCTCGGTGAAGTTCCAACGAGGTGGTCGGAATGTTTCTGGGACCCGGCTCCGGATACCACGGTCACCGGAAACGTCAGAATGACCGTTAATCCGATCACGACGCCGACTTGACGCATCACGTGCCTCATGGATGACCTTCTCGCGCGGTCCTATGCGGCCTCGACGAAGTTCGTGAGTCTCATGAGGGCCCTGGTGCAAATCATGGGCCGCCTCTAACATGCGGGATTTCCCCAGCGATTGGCCGTTGTTCCGGCAGTCCTTACAGACAATTTGTCTGCCCCTGGACAGAAGGTCCTTCGGATTTTTGGGTAAAGACTGACCTTCCGGATGGAGCGTATCTGGAGACCTCTCTGTCGGCATTCTGCTTGCACCGGTAATGCCGTTGAGACGATGGGAGGACGCCGACAGATGGAACCGATTGGAAGGAAGCGGTGGGCCATTGCGGAAGGATACATTCCTCCCTCGAGTACCGGGCCGCATCCCCAAATGACGAGTCATGAAACTGTCTGCCTTCTCAATACGGGATCACGGGACGCTCACGTGTCGATCACGGTGTTCTATTCCGACCGGGCGCCGGTGGGACCGTATGATGTCGTCGTGCCGGCAGAGCGCACAAAGCATGTGCGCTTCAATGATCTTTCCGATCCCGCGCCGATTCCGGTTGATCGCGATTTCTCCAGCCTGATTGAATCCGACGTGCCGATCGTCGTTCAACATACCAGGCTCGATTCACGGCAGGCGGAAAACGCCTTGTTAAGCACGATTGCATTTGCCGCCAACGAGTGACGCGCGGCCCTCCGAAGGCGGATGAGGAGGTGCCTATGATGACCCTCGTGTCCGGGCTGCTGCTGACGGCGCTCATCGTCGTGGCCCTCTACACCTTTGGAATCTTCAATACGCCCTATCTGGACGCCTTCCGCTTTGCGTTCTACCTGCTGCTGGTTCTCCTTGTGCTCTCCGTGTGGTTCAGCATCGGCAACCAGCCGTCCGGCGGATATGATGCGACGGTAGGAGCCGCAAAGTGACGACTCCTTCGGTCGCACGAGCGCCATCGGAAGTGGTGGTCGTCACCGGCGCTTCGGCAGGCGTGGGACGGGCCATCGCTCGGGAGTTCGCACGGCACGGCGCGGCGGTCGCTCTTCTCGCCAGAAGTCGCGATGGATTGGCCGGCGCGGCAGACGACGTCGAACGCCTGGGCGGCCGTGCGCTGGCGGTCCCCATTGATGTTTCCGATGACCGCCAGGTGGAGGACGCCGCCGAACGTGTCGAGCGGGAATTGGGGCCGATCGACATCTGGGTGAACAACGCGATGGTGTCGGTCCTGTCACCGGCCCTTCAGATGACGCCGGCCGAATACCGACGCGTCACCGACGTGACGTATCTCGGCTATGTCTACGGGACACTGGCTGCGCTGCGCCGCATGGTGCCGCGGGACCGTGGCGTCGTCATGCAGATCGGTTCGGCGCTTGCGTACCGGTCGATACCGCTGCAGTCCGCCTACTGCGCCGCCAAACACGCGGTGCAGGGCTTTACGGAGTCTCTGCGCTCGGAACTGATTCACGACGGTAGTCGGGTGCGCCTGACGAGCTTGCAACTACCAGCCGTGAATACGCCCCAATTCTCGTGGATCAAGACCCGAATGCCGCGCCACCCTCAACCGGTTCCTCCCATCTATCAGCCGGAAGTCATTGCCCGTTGTGCGTACTGGGCAGCGCACCACCCGCGCCGCGACTTCGCTGTCGGACTTCCGACGGTGAAGGCGATCATCGGCGACAAATTTATTCCGGGGTGGCTGGACCATTACCTCGCCGCGATCGGATACGAATCGCAACAGACGCGGGAGCCGGTCCAGCCCGGCCGCCCTGATAATCTTTATGCGCCCCTGCCGGGGGACTATGGCGCCCGTGGCGAGTTCAGCGACCGGGCGCTCGACTTCAGCGTACAAGCCTGGCTCAACCGGTACCGCGGCTGGCTCGCCTTGGGCGGATTGGGCCTTGCGGCCTGGTGGTGGCAGGGCCGCCTTGCATCAAAGGGGTCCGCGCGAACGTTGCGGAGTCCCACTCGCTTCTTCGCTCGCAGCTCATTCGACGTGCCTGTGGGCCGATGACGGATCTACTGGCTGCGCGCACGCAGATGGCGATGTCGCTGGGCTTTCACATCGTCTTCGCGGCGCTGGGCATCGCGATGCCGGCATTGATCGCCGTGGCCGAGTGGCGCTGGCTCTCAACGGGCGACCGCGACAGCCTGGACCTGGCCCACCGCTGGTCGAAAGGAACGGCAATTCTCTTTGCCGTCGGAGCGGTCTCAGGGACCGTCCTCTCTTTCGAGCTCGGCCTTCTCTGGCCGGCGTTCATGGAGCGGGCCGGCCCGATGATCGGTCCGTTGTTCGCGCTGGAGGGTTTTGCTTTTTTCACGGAAGCGATATTTCTTGGCATCTATTTATACGGCTGGTCGCGGATTCCGCCGCTGGCGCATTTCGTGTCCGGGCTGATCGTGACCGCGAGCGGCGTGGCCTCCGCCTGGTTCGTCGTCACGGCCAACGCGTGGATGAACGTGCCGAGCGGGCTGGGACCGGCAGGAGCACCATTGGCGGAGATCGATCCCTTGGCACCACTGTGGCATCCGGCAGCCGTGAATCAAGTCGTGCATATGGTGTTGGCCGCCCTCGCCGCCACCGGTTTTCTCGTGGCGGGGATTCATGCCTGGATGGTTCTTCGCGAACCGCACAGCCGCTTCCACCGGCTCGCATTGATCATTGCCCTGGCGGTGGGAGGCGTTCCCGCGCTGCTGCAACCGTTGAGCGGAGATCTGATCGCGAGATCGGTTGCGGTTCACCAGCCGGCAAAGCTGGCCGCAATGGAGGCGCTTTTTCGAACGGAGGCCGGTCCCGACTTCGTCCTCGGCGGGATTCCGAATGCCGAGTCACGCACGGTTTCATATGCGCTCCTCATCCCGCACGGGCTGAGCCTTTTGCTGCACCACAACACTGAAGCGGAGGTGACGGGCCTCGACCGCTTCCCCAGCGAAAATTGGCCTCCGGTGGCCGTCGTGCACATCGCCTTCCAACTCATGGTGGGCTGCGGCATCGTGATGGCGGCGGTAGCCGGCTGGTGCGGGTGGCGGATGTGGAGGCGCGACCGGATCGAACACGATCGTCGCCTGCTCTATGCGTTGATGGTCACGGCGCCGTTGGGCTTCATCGCTCTCGAAGCAGGCTGGGTCGTGACGGAAGTTGGACGCCAGCCCTGGATCATCTATGACGTGATGCGTACTTCAGAAGCGGTCACGCCGATGCCGGGCTTGTGGATTCCGATGGCGACTTTTTCGACCTTGTATGCCGTCCTGGCCGGCGTCGTGTCCTGGGCCATGTGGCGGCATGTCGCGGCGGCTTCTCCAAGCCTGTCCGCGCCCGCAAGAGGCAAGGCATCATCCGGGTAAACGTCATGGAAACCGGGTGGAGACAATTCGCGGTCCCGATGCCGAGTGGCGATGTCCACACGCGTATCGGCGGCCCCTCGTCCGGCGCGCCGGTCGTGCTTGTGCACGGCTTCGTGCTGGCGGGCGATTATATGATGCCCGCCGCGGAACGGTTGGCGTCCTTCACTCGAACGTATGTGCCGGATCTGCCGGGCTATGGACTCAGCGATCGACCCCGGCGGCCGCTCGATCTGCCGTATTTGGGCGACCGTCTCGCCGAATGGATGGACCGCGTCGACATTCCCAGGGCGCATTTCATCGGCAACAGCTTCGGATGTCAGGTCCTGGTGGACTTCGCGGCCCGTTACGCGCAGCGAGTGCACCACCTCGTGCTGCAAGGTCCCACGGTGGATCCCGCTGCCCGGTCGCTGCCGAAGCAGGTGCTGCGCCTGATCAAGAACTCACGCATCGAGGCGCCGGGCCTTGGCCTGTTGATGGTCCGAGACTATTGGAGGGCCGGATGGCGCGGCATTCTTGCCGCCGGTCGAATGGCGCTCGGTGATCGATTGGAACCAAAGTTGAAGCGGATCACCGTCCCCACCCTCGTCGTGCGCGGGTCTCGCGACGTGCTTGTCCCCGAGCGTTGGGCGGAACAAATGGTCCGCTTGTTGCCGCACGGGCGGTTATTAGTGATGCCCGGACTCGCCCACACGATCATCTACACCGCACCGGCGGTATTCGTCGAGGCAATCCGGCCGTTTTTGAGGCTGTAAGCATGTCGCAAAAACCAGAGTATCTCGCAGATTTCGACTCCGCGTCGGCCATGCTTTCGGCGCTCGGTCGTTTTCTAAACGGCCGCGATTTTCCAATGCTCGGCGCGGTGCCCCGGTGGGCCATGCCCCTCGTCAAAGCACTCTCGGCCGGAGTCAATCGCCTCCCGGCAGCGTTGCAGGAGCAGGTATACATATGGAGCGGATGGCTCGAAGCGATCGGGGCGAACAAGCTCGACCGCGTCAGCGATATCGATCTCTCCCGTTGGGCCGTCGGTCAATATCCGAAGCGCCGCTATCCCGCGGTGGCCATCGGCTCTTCGAACGGCGCGGCGACCCATTTGTGGGCGGCGCTCGGTATTCCATGGCTTCCGCAAACGTTTCTCGTCCCCATTGCCAGGTCCAACGTGCATCCCGACGAGCCCGGAGATGAGCTTGAATGGTCCCGTGAGCCGGCGCGGCTTGTCCTTGAACGCAATCCGGAACTGCAGCTCCACCACATGCACGATCCGGTGCAGGACCGCTTGATGGTGCGCCGCATGAGCTATTTCCGTTTCAAAAAGCTTGCGCTTGGAGAAACGTATCGGACGTTTCTCGATCAATGTTTGGAACCGGGCGGCACCATCGTGCTCGTGGATTGCCGGCTGTCATGGCCGGTGACCGATTGCGGCGGCCGTCACCTGTTTCAATTCGGTGCCTTGGGCGGCGCCAGCGCCGAAGAAGTGCATCGCGGCAGTCCTCGCGTCGCGGAGTATCTGCGCCGCTATCGATCACACCGGACCAAGTGGGATCCGCCGAAGACAAACCTCATCGCACCGGAAGCGGAATGGGGCTTCGCGCCGCCGCTGGGACATGACGTCCTGGACTACGCAGCCGATCGGGGCTGTTCCGTGCGACGGCTGGTGTTCGAGGAACCTGAGGCAATGAGCCCGCTCGTCGCTGATCTCCACCGTTGGTGGAATGAGCGCCGGGGACTGCCTTCCACTCGGTTACTCGTGGATTCATTCATTCTGATGGACCCGTATTGGTGCTTGGGCACCGGTTCCATCCCGTTCTGGATGGTGTTCAATACCGAGGGCTCTTTCGCCGCCCTGCAGTCCTACCTGTCGACGCGTGTCTTCGATGAAATTTACGCCACCTTGTTTTCACACGGCGTCGATTCGGTCGGATTGCCCTCCGCGGCGGACTGGCGGGCCCTCGTCGAACACGCATCCACGAGGAGTAAATTCATCGGCGTCGACCCTTCCGCATTCCCGCGCGATTTCGCCGTCTATGCACGCTATCACGATGCGCTGCTCCAGGCCGTTCCTCAACGGTATCCGCTGCCTTCGCCGCTCACGCTCGCGCAGTTCGACCAGTTCCTCGCCATCAATGCGCACCGCTACGACGTCGATTGGGTTCACGACACGGAGTCTTTGGCCGCCTGAGGGCAGCAATGGTCGTCCGCAGGCTGGCGAAATGGAAACGCATTGCGGTCTCCCGTCTATCGCTCCGCTATCCCGCATTCCTCCGGTTTCTTCCCACTCCGCGGCCGCTGGTCGTTCGAGCGTATCCGTACGACGGCCCGTCGCTCTCGCGGGACCTGTTGGTCTGTTTGCCGGGGATCGGCGATGAGGCGAAAGATTTTGCCGACCGGGGGTTCGTCGACCTGGTGCGCGGGCACGCGTGGGCCGCCGATGTCCTATTGGTGGACGCGCATTATGGGTACTACGCGGACCGGACTGTCCTCGAGCAGCTCCGTCGTGACGTGCTTCTTCCCGCCTCGGCATCCGGATACCGGGCAATTTGGCTGGTGGGTATTTCCATGGGGGGGCTGGGGGCGCTGTTGTACGCGCGTCAGCATCCAAACGACGTTCGAGGGGTTGTGGCAATCGCCCCGTTTCTTGGCAGGCAGACACTTGTGCAAGAGATTGCTGGTGCTGGCGGACTCGCCCAATGGACCTCCACGGTCGATTCTACCGATGAAATCGGCGGCCTCTGGTCGTGGGCACATATTCAAAGCGGCCACTCACCTGCCGCTCCGGAATTATTTTTGGCGTTCGGAGACTCGGATATCTTTGCAGAAGCGCATCGCCTTCTGGCTTCGAGCCTTCCAACCGAGAATGTCCTCATCACGCGTGGAGGCCATCGCTGGCCGGTGTGGCTGGACCTTTGGAAACAATTCCTCCAGCGTCACATCGACCGCGAAGACGTGCGATGAGCCTGAACTGGGAGACCGCGACTGAACCTTGACTGGAGGCTCTCCGAGTGGGCCTGATTCCTGCGGCTCCCTAAGATGTGGTCTGGGGATTCACCTTTTACTAAAGGACAGCCAGCATGCCACAGAAAGGAAACGTCGGGATCACGCATTTTCCCCTTGCATCGGAACAGCGCAGACAAAAGAAGGTCCGCATCGGAAAGGCGGAAGCCGCGAAGACAAACACACGAACGGCGGGTGGCAGCGGAAAAAGCGGACATCGCCTGTCGAGGGAACAAGGCGCAGAGTCAAAAGTTGATTCAGAAAGTTCCTTTAGAGGTAAAGGCGGAAAAGGAGGAAAGAGCCGCGGCTCTCGAGCAAGCCTGCTGGCTTCGAGCCGCAAGGTGCGGAATAAAAGCGCTCGCGCCCGGAACCGCTAAGGAGCGCTCGGACGCATCATGGAGTCACTGGAGCTTGTTCTGGGTGGCGCGCTTGTGGGAGCACTGACCTGTTATCTCCTCACGGGCGGTGCTGATTTCGGCGCCGGCATGTGGAGCTTGTTTGCATTCGGTCGCGACGCTCAAAAACAGCGCGCGCTGATCGACCAGGCGATCGGCCCCATCTGGGAAGCCAACCATGTGTGGCTGATCGTCGCGGTCACAATTCTCTTTACCGCATTCCCCTCCGCATACGCACTGATTGCGACAGGGCTGCACATCCCGCTGACGCTCATGCTCATTGGGATCGTCTTGCGCGGAACGGCCTTCGCCGTGCGAACGCACGATATTACCGCCCGGCTCGATGGAAGCAGTTCTACACCGGTGATTTGGCGCTACGTGTTCGCCGGCTCAAGCCTCATTACGCCGGCCTTGCTCGGCATGAGCTTGGGAGCCATCGCGTCCGGCCGACTCGCGGCGGCCGCATCAAGCGGCTCGTTCAGGGAGCGATTCGTGGATTCGTGGCTGGCGCCCTTTCCCGCGAGCGTTGGTGTGTTGACGACGGCACTGGTCGCTTACCTCGCGGCCGTCTACCTCCTGGTAGAAGCCCGGGAGCCCGATCTACGCCGTCTGTACCAACGGCGGGCTATCGCCTCCTGCTGGGCCGTCCTGGCATCGGCCGGTATCGTACTGTGGCTCGCGCGTGACGGTGCGCCCGAGATTTACTCGGGTCTTCGACAGACTTCGCTCGGTGCTCTCGCGGTCGTGACGGCGTTCACCCTCCACGTGGCGTCGGTGATCGCTCTTTCCAAAACGCGCGTACGGGCGGCCCGATGGTGCGCCATCGGAGGGGCGGCAGTCATGTTGTGGGGCTGGGCCTTGTCCCAGTTTCCGTTTCTCGTCGAGCCACATTTGACCATCGCTCATGCGGCCCCCGAGCCGACGTTACGCCTTTTGGCGCTGAGCCTGGCGCTGGGAGGCGTGGTGCTTTTTCCGCTCATGTATTACCTCTATCGCGTGTTCAAGGGTCATGTCTTGCCGGGAATTTCCTAGCGATGCAGCACGCCGTCAAGAAATATGGCGCTGCGGTGCAAACTCATTCCTCACCGTGGGGACGCGAGACACCGCGATGTCATCATGAATCGCGTTGCAACAGACAGACTGTCTGCACCCGGACACGTTGTCGTCGTTCTCAGACGCTTCGTCGAATGCCGCATTTCGGACGCCGAGGAGGAACGTCTTTCTGTAGAAGCGTTTCCGCCGTTTGTCTTCAGAAGGTCTATCCCTTGCACAACGACACGTGATTCCCGACGATTGAAAGGAGATCTGAAAACCTATGCCGAAACAATCCGCGCGTCGCAAATCGAAGAACACGACGCGCACGGCGAAAGCCTCTTCGATGAAAGCCGGACGCCCACGCGGCACCAAGATGACCGGAACACGCCGGAACGCAGTCGGCTCCTCCCGGCGCGGCCGCGGCGGAGCGACCCGGAGCAAGCCATCGACGACACGATCGCAAACAGCACGCCGGTCGTCATCTCGCGCGTGACTATTCCTTAACCGTCCAGTTCCAAACCCGGTGATTTCATGGGGTCCGTTGGTTCGTTTCCACATCCGCCCAGTACGATTGCCCTCTTGCGCGCGTTGCAGCTGGGGGATCTCCTGTGCACCGTCCCTGCATTCCGTGCGCTACGAACGGCGTTTCCTGACGCGAGGATTGTGTTGATCGGTTTACCATGGGCGAAAGCGTTCGTTGAGCGCTTCTCCTGCTACCTCGACGAATTCGTCGAATTTCCGGGCTACCCGGGTCTTCCCGAGCAGGAACCGGACTATCAGCGCCTCACGGATTTCTTAAGCGCCATGCGCAAGCGTGAATTTGACTGGGTCATTCAGTTCCAGGGGAATGGATCGTTCGTCAACGATGTGATTCGGCTCTGTGGGGCACGCAAAGTCTGGGGGTTCGCTCAGCGCCCCGGTAATCTCCCGGCTGGGTTCATCCCCTATCCAACCGACTGCTCTGAGATTCATCGTCACCTTCGATTGCTGAAACACGCGGGCGTCCCATCGCAAGGCGATCATCTCGAGTTTCCCTTGACCCCGAAAGACCGGATCGAGTTCGACAGTCTTCCGCACGCGGACGTGCTCCTGCCTGATCGCTTTGTCTGCGTCCATCCCGGCGGAAGGGGTGTCACGCGCCGTTGGGACATTGAGCAGTTTGTCCGTGTCGGAAAGGGTCTCGCCGAACGCGGCCTCTTCGTTGCCGTCACCGGCGTGGCCGAAGAACGACCGCTCGCCGAAAAACTCTGCGCTGCGGTTCCCGGCCGCACGATCGACCTGTCCGGACTGACGACACTGGGGTCCATGGGGGTTCTGTTAAGCCGGGCGCGTCTGCTGATCGCCAATGACACCGGAGTCTCGCACCTGGCTGCGGCACTCAGAAAGCCCAGCGTCGTTCTTTCCGTCGGCTCCGACCCGATCCGCTGGAACCCGCTCGATGGAGCGAGGCATCGAGTCCTCGACGGCACGACGGTCAACCCCGCCGACGTCCTCGATGAAGCCGATGACCTCCTTTCGGCGAGGCCCGTCGTGGAGCCGTCCCGCACGAACGTTGTTCGGCGGCCGCTGCGCATTCTGACGTGGCACGTCCACGGAAACTATCTTTACTACCTGACGCACACGCCTCATGACTGGTATTTGCCGGTGGGCTTGAATCGTCCGGGATACAGCGGCCGAGCGCCCGGATTCCCATGGCCGGACCGCGTACGCGAGGTGCCGGTGGAACGTCTGAAAGAGACGGCGTTCGACGCAATCCTCTTTCAATCAAACACCGCATACCTCGAGGATCAGCATGAACTGTTGACAAACGAACAACGGCGCCTGCCCCGTGTCTATCTCGAGCACGATCCTCCCGACGACCCGACGGACAGCCGTCACATCGTCGATGATCCGTCCATGCAATTGGTCCATGTGACCCACTTCAATCGGCTGATGTGGGATAACGGCCGGACGCCCGCCACCGTGATCGAGCACGGAGTTCCCGATGAGGACGGAATCCGTTACAGTGGAGATCTTCCCCGAGGACTCGTCGTCATCAACGATCTCTCGAGGCGCGGGCGGCGCGCGGGCGCCGATGTTGTCGAGCGCATCCGGCGAGTCATTCCGCTGGACATCATCGGCATAAATTCCGCGGCGGCAGGTGGCCTGGGAGAAATTTCACACGACGCGCTGCCCCGTTTCATGTCGCGTTACCGGTTCTTTTTTCATCCGGTTCGATATACGAGTTTCGGCCTAGCGGTCTGCGAAGCCATGATGATCGGGCTGCCGATCGTCGCGCTGCCGGTGACCGAGATGCCGACCGTGCTCCGGGACGGCGTCTCAGGCGTCCTGGAGTTTGACGAAGACCGGCTCACGCAACGGATGGCCGTTCTTCTGGCCGACCCGACGGAAGCCCGCCGCCTGGGCGAAGAGGCGCGCGCAGTCGCGCGGTCGCGTTTCAATCTCGAGCGTTTTACGGCGGATTGGGACCGGACGATCAGCGGATTCGCGACACGGATCCCAACACCATTTTTATCACCAACAGGCATACCATGCGCGGCCAAATTGCGTTGATCAGCGAACATGCGTCTCCCCTCAGCGTCCTCGGCGGCGTCGATTGCGGTGGACAGAATCTGTATGTGGCGAAGGTGGCGAAGGCGCTCAGCTCGCTCGGATACGAGGTCGACGTCTTTACCCGGCGCGACGACGATCAGCTGCCCGACATGGTCGAGTGGGATCAAGGCATCAGGATTTTGTACGTCCCGGCCGGCCCTCCTCGGTTCATCCGCAAGGAAGACCTCTACCCGTTCATGGAGGAGTTCACGGAGTACATGGTTCGTTTCTGCCGGCATCAACGCAAAGCGTACGACCTGGTGCATGCGAATTTTTGGATGTCCGGGCTTGTGGCCGCCGATATGAAGCGCCGGCTCGGGATTCCGTTCGTGATCACGTTCCATGCGCTGGGCCGCGTGCGGCGGCTGCACCAGCAGCAGGCCGACGGCTTTCCCGATGTGCGCTTCGCCGTCGAAGACCGTCTTGTGGCCGAAGCCGATCGCCTGATCGCCGAAGCGCCGCAGGACGCCGGAGACCTGATCCGGCTCTATGGCGCCGATCCCTCGCGCATCGTGATCGTCCCATGCGGGTTCGATCCCGAGGAGCTCTGGCCGCTCGATAAGGCTTCCGCCAGGACAACGCTGGGTCTACCAGCCGACCAAGGAATGATCCTCCACGTCGGCCGAATGGTACCGCGCAAGGGCATCGATACGGTGATCCGCGCCTATGCCCGTTTCCTTGTCGATCATCATGCACCAACGAGGCTGTTGATCGTCGGAGGAGAGTCCGATGAGCCGGACCCCGAACGCACGCCGGAGATTGGACGTTTGCAGAGTCTGACGAGTGAATTGGGAATACAGGACCGCGTCTGCTTCGTCGGCCGTCGCGGCCGAAGCCAACTCAAGTACTATTACAGCGCCGCCGACCTATTCGTCACGACCCCTTGGTATGAACCGTTCGGCATTACGCCGCTCGAAGCGATGGCCTGCGGGACACCAGTCGTCGCCGCCAACGTCGGCGGATTGAAATTCTCGGTGCGCGACGGAGAAACGGGCTATCTCGTTCCGCCTGGCGATCCGGATGCGCTGGCCGAGCGCTTTCGAATGCTGTATTCAAGCCCCGCGCTATTGCGCGTCTTCGGGCAGCAGGCAATCCAGCGCGTCAACGAGCTCTTTACGTGGGTGAATGTCGCCGACGGCCTCTCGAAAGTATACGGCGAAGTCATGCTGGAAGGCGGGATGAAGCGGGACGCCGCGTTGAGCACTTCGGTCGACCGCGCGATGGACCACGCGATCGATGCGCTGCAGGAAGCCAAACGCCGGCTGCGACATCCGCTCACAGAGGCCGCAGTGCGTGTCTCAGACTGCCTCTCCCGCGGCGGCCGCGTGCTGATCTATGGACAGGGCGACAGCGCCCAGGACGCGCAGGAGTGGGCCTCGCTGGTCACCGCCCGGCTCGCGAATCATCCGGGATGGCCGGCCATCGCCTTGCGCGATGCCGACACCACCGCCTGGCATGCGGCCGACCGTCACCTGCTCAGACAAGTGGACACGTTGGGCCGCTCCGACGATGTGCTCGTGGGCATCTGTGCGACGGCCATGTCGCCGTGCGTCATCGCCTGCATGCGGCAGGCCCGGGTCGCGGGCTTGCAGCGCATTCTGCTGTACGGTTCCGACCATCACGGCCTGGAAGATCTCGCCGAGGTGGCGCTCGATGTGCCGCTGAGCGATGTGCGGGACGTCAGGCATGTTCACCGGCTCCTGCTGCATATCCTGTTCGATTTGATTCTAGAGCGGACGGCGTCCGCAACGGACCGTCGTCGGGGCGATCGACAATCCGTCCCGTCCGTGCTGGACTGGCCCCGCCGGAGCAAAGAGGGAGCCGGAGGCCGCCGCCGGCAACTGATCAACGTGGCCGGAAAGACGGTTCCTCCAACATGAAACCCGCCGTGTTCTTCGACAAGGACGGAACGCTCGTCGAAGACCAGCCCGCCAATACCGATCCGTCCCGCGTGCGATTCTATCCGGACGTGTTTCCTGCGCTGCGCCTGCTCGAGCGTGCAGGCTATGCGCTCGTGGTCGCAACCAATCAAGCCGCGATAGCCCATGGACGCTGCGAGGAACCGGCCGTCCGGAAGATGTTGGCCTATGTCGAGCGCCGGTTCGCCGACGAAGGCATCGTGCTCGCTGGCGTCTACTACTGTCCGCATCACCCGGAAGGCACCGTCGCTCCCTACGCCATCCCCTGCCCCTGCCGTAAGCCTCAACCGGGTTTGCTCACCCGCGCCTGTCGCGAGTTGAACCTCGACATGAGCCGCTCATGGATGGTGGGAGACATTCTGCACGACGTCGAGGCGGGACGGTGGGCGGGATGCCGCACGGTCTTGATCAACAACGGGCACGAGACCGAGTGGCGGCTCACCGAGACTCGTTGGCCGGATCACATTGCCGATACGGTCATCGACGCCGCCCGGTTGATCCTATTATCGGGAGCGCGCCGGACGAGCGAAGCGTTCGCAGACGGGCAGGAGTACGAACGGTGAGCGGCAGCCCTCGTCCGACCGGTTGGGATTCCGCGCGGCACCTGCTCTGCGTCCGTCTCGACGCCGCCGGAGACGTGTTGATGACCGAACCGGCGCTCCGGGCCCTGGCGCGGTCGGTTCCGGGCCGCCGACTCACGCTCCTCACGTCATCCAGCGGCAGCCAAGCTGCCCGTCTTATTCCGTACCTTGATCACGTGATCGCGCACGAGGTCCCGTGGATGAAGGGGGCCTCGCCGACGGGATCGAGCGTCAGCGATCTCGCCCTGGTGGACCGCCTTCGCGCACAGCGCTTCGACGGCGCCGTTATCTTCACCGTGTATACGCAGAGCGCTCTGCCGGCGGCGCTCATCTGTTCCCTTGCCGACGTCCCGCTGCGTGCGGCCCATTGCCGCGAAAATCCCTACCGGTTGCTCACCGACTGGGTGCCAGAGACAGAGCCGGACATCCGGCTCCGCCATGAAGTCCGCCGGCAACTCGATCTGGTGAGCTCACTCGGCTGCCCCATCACGGACGATCGTCTCTCGGTCGCCATCAGCCCTGCCGCCTTCCGCACCGTCGACCGTCTGCTGTCCCAGCGCGTAGACGTACGAAAACGATGGATCATCATGCACCCGGGAGCTTCCGCGGCATCGCGCCGCTATCCCGTCGACGCTTTTGCGGCCGCGGCCGCTCGACTGGCGCGCGCCTTCGACTGCCAGGTCGTATGGACCGGCTCGCAGGAAGAAGCCGCGCTCGTCGCCGAGGCGCAGGAAGGCATGGCCGAGCCGTCGCACTCGCTTGCCGGCCGGCTGAGTTTTGAAGAGCTCGCGGCCGCGATCGCGAGAGCCCCGCTCCTGATTTCGAACAATACGAGCGCCGTACATCTGGCCTCGGCCGTTTCGACGCCGGTCGTGGATCTGTATGCCCTGACCAATCCGCAACACACTCCCTGGCGCGTACCCAGCCGGATACTATTCGAGGATGTGCCCTGCCGCTTTTGCTATAAGAGCGTGTGTCCCGAGGGTCATCACCGTTGTCTGACAGGGGTCTCGCCGGATGCGGTGGTCTCGGCGGCAATGGATCTGCTCGAACAGCCCTCCGGCGGCCGATCGTTCTTTACGCCCTCTGACGAGACAACTTGTCTATCTGAGGACAGCTTGCGGGGAGCCGCGCGCTCACCGAAAGGATGAGCCGACGAGACCTCAGCGATTTCTTTCGAGCCCTTTCAATGCGGTGGCGCTTCGTGGTCTAGCTTTTGCGTTCTGACGAATGACCATTCTTTACCCAAGGAGCCTTATGCATCACCACGATCAAACGCCCAATGCGCACATGCAGCACTGCATCGAGACCTGCACGGCCTGCGCTCAAATTTGCGATCGTTGCGCCGATGACATGATCGGCATGGAAGGCAGCAACCATCACGAACTTCAAGCTCTCTGCATCAGGTTATGCCAGGAGTGCGCGGATCTCTGCACACTCTCGGTCCGTTGGATGAGCCGGCTCTCCCCCTCAACGGAATTCCTCTGCCGGAGTTGCGCCGAGATCTGTGACCGGTGTGCCGGCATCTGCGAGCAGCACGCGGCGCATCATCCGCTGTGCGGTGACTGTGCCGTCGAGTGCCGGCGGTGCGCCGCAGCCTGTCGCGACATGGCGGCAGCAATGGCCTGATGCAAAGAAGGAGGGATCTCTCATGCTGCGAATCAAAGATGTGATGACTCCACAGGCTGAAGTGATTTCACCCGACGCGACCACCGAAGAAGCGGCGTCGCTCATGAAAACGCTGGACATAGGGGTCCTCCCAGTATGCGATGAGGAAGGCCTGGTGGGAATATTGACCGATCGGGACTTGGTCACACGCGTCTTGGCCGTGACGCGAGACCCCAAGGCGATGCTGGTCGGCGAGGCCATGACACCCTCCGTCGTCTATTGCTTCGAAGACGATGAGGTCGAGCACGCGGCCACGATCATGGCGGGTCAGCAGATTCGCAGACTGCCGGTGTTGGACAGAAATCGCAAATTGGTCGGCATCGTGTCCGTCGGCGACATTGCGGTGCACACCCAGGACCGCCAATTGACCGGCAAAGTGCTCGAGGATGTGTCGCAGCCGTCCATGCCCAAGCGGGGTGAAGAAGCGGAGCACGGAGACGGATACGGTCAGGCCGCGTGAACTGGTGACCTTTATGGTGCGCGGTTCGGCATTGCTGCTTGCAGCCGTCTTCGGCGGAAGCCTCGGGGTCGCCGTCAGCGGGGGGGTCACTCCTGTGGATGCGGTCGATCCGCCCAATCCGAGCCCGGGACCCACATTTCCGAATCCGCAGCCGACTCCGCCGCCGCCGCCCGTGCCGCCGACCACTCCGTTTCCCGGACCGGGGCCGACGCAGCCGCCGCCTCCTTCGCCGCCCGGTCCTCCGCCCTGAGCAGGGAGGGGTCTCGTGGAACGTGCAGACCGTTGGCCACATGCAGTAAGCCCCACGCCGGTTCCACCCCAGGTCAAGGAAGGAGACGCTATGATGAACTACACTTCTCCGAGATTCTGTGCGGCGGTCCTCTTCAGCGCCGTGCTCGCCGCCGGATGGTGTCAGCCCGTGCTGTCTGCTGGCGTGGAAGGAACTGACGCGTCGCTCCATCTGGTGTCCGGTACCTTGCTGAAGCTTGATCTCACCGCCGGCAGAGGACTGTTGAGAACCGACTTGGGACGCCCCATTTATTTTGACGTCCCGAAAGCCTATTTGTTCGAGAACGTCATCGTCGGCGCCCGTATTGCCCTTCGTCTCGACGAAGAAGGGCGAGCCGTCAGGGTCATGGACACGTCGATTCCGGATCTCGTCGGTCAGCCCGACCAGTCGCTCGCCGTCCACGCACCCGAAGCGACGGATCAGTAAAGATGGGGGCCGGTCCTACCGGCGGGCAAGCTCAGGCTTACCCGTCGGTGTTTTGTTCGCACTCCCATTCCACAAGCGCCTTCAGCGGAAGATGATCGGACGCCCTCGCCGAGAGCCGCGTTCGGTGCACCGAGATCGACTTCACCCGCCCGCTCGGACGTATCCAGATTCGGTCCAACGCAAGAGCCGGTCGAAAGGACGGGAAGGTCCGCAGCGCGGGGGTATGGCCGAAGATCGCCTTGATGGCCCGCAACGGACGCCCCCACAACCACCATTCATTGAAGTCACCCATGAGGACGCAGTTCGGTCTTACGCATCGGAGGAGGCGCTCGACTTGAAACCGGCGCTCCCAGGGACGCAGACCGAGATGGGTGGCGATGACCTGGATGGTGACGCCGCCGCACGTCAGATCGAGATCGATGGCGCCTCGCGGCTCGTACGCCGGCACGCTGAAATCGACGAGCCGGATCTCCCCTCGCTGACAGCGTGTGAAGATCGCATTGCCGTGATGGCCTTTACGCTCGAGCAGCGTCGGCCCGGCGATGACCTGGTACTTCGATTCCTCTCCGAGCCAATGAGCCAATTCCAGCCCATGCCGGTCGGGCGCGTCGATTTCCTGCACCGCAATGACATCGGCATCCAGTTCGCGGATGACATCGCGTATCCGCGACGGATCGTACCGTCCATCACGGCCCACGCATCGATGGATGTTATAGGTCGCGAAGGTCAGTCGCATCTCACTCGGCGCGCGAATGGTCCTCCGGTCGGTTCGAGACCCAACGAGTCAATGCCCATGCGATGAATAGAATGCCGGCAATGATCAGGATCAATAACAGCACGCTGCCGGGTCCAGGGTGACGGACCGTCTCGGCGACCTGATCGAGGAACAGCGCCAGACTTATCAGTCCCGGCAACTCTCCCAACACGGTGCCCACGAAAAAATCTTTGGCCTTGAGATGGGAGGCCCCGGCAACCGCATTGAGGATGGAAAAGGGCGCCACCGGCAGAATCCTGAGCGCGATGACGGTGAGGACGCCCTTGGCCGCCAGCATGCGGCTCGTTCGATGGACCCATGACCCCGAAAGATGATCCATCAAACGCCGGCCCAGCAAACGGCCGACTCCGAACGTAAGGAGCGCACTCGCGGTCATACCGATCAGGGCGTACCAAAATCCCCACCACGGCCCAAATGCCAGAATCGTGACGGCGATCAGCACCATCACCGGCATGACCAGCAAACCGCCGATCAGGAATCCCGCCACTGTCACCAGCAGCGCGACTGGTCCGTTCCTGACTTCTTCCAGCCTGGCCGCCAGCCATGTCACGTCGATCACCTCACGCAAAGGCGTCCATTGCCACAGGCCGGCGAGCACGACGAGCGCCAGCAACGCCGCGGCTCCCGTCGCAATTTGCCGGAGCGCCGGTTTGCGGCGTTCGGCGGGGATGAATTGGGCTTCGTATGGACGGCTGGGATCGATGAAGGCTTCGTCGGGCACGACCTCGTTGATGTCGGCCGAGACGCTGCCATCGAAATAGGCCAGTGAACGGGCGCCCCCACGAAGCCGCTCCACGGCGCCGATCAATGATCCATCCTTTTCGAGCTCGCGTTGGACCGCGTCCGGAGTCACCCCGAGATGCTCGGCGAGCAGCGTGTGGCGGAATGCGGCAATCGCGCGGCGAACGGCGCGATCTCCCGCTGCTTCAATTGCCAGATCACATTCCGTATCGAAGCCCATCGAACGATTGCTCAGGTTCGCCGACCCCACACGCACGAAGTCATCGTCGACGATGCACACTTTGCTGTGCATGCTGATGCACTGGCCCCGATGGTCGGGAATTCTGGGATAGTTGAGATTCAGTCGGTGGAACCGGTCTGCGGCCCGTAGGCGCTCGAGGACGCGTCCTCTCAGCACGTCCATCGTGTGCTGCTCGAGCCACCCGTCGCTGTTGGGATGCAGCACCATGACGATCTCGGGACCCTTGGGGTCTTGTAACCGCGCCGCAAGACAATCGGCAACCGTCCGTGATGTCAAATACTGCGTCTCGATGTAGACGTACCGCCGCGCAGATCTAAGACTATCGAGAAAGAGCGTTTCCACTTCGCTGACGGCAGGGCGGTTGGCGAAGGCAGGCAAGGTTCTGGCGATTGCGACCGACACGCCCGTCATGTCAGACGCCACTGATTGCGGCCATAAATCCTCAGGGCGGCTCTGACCGCGGGAATGAAGGGACCGCCCCGTTGCCGCACGCCAGCGCTCCCGCGCCAGCTCACCCAGCGCCGAAGCGACGGGACCGCTCACCATCAACTGGACATCGTGAAACGGCCGACAGGGCGTATCGTCGTTCAAGAGAAGGCGTTGCGGATGGCTGCTTGCATGACGGCTGGTGTCCCAGCGGCATTGGGCGAAATCGAGGCCGCCGACAAACGCCAGGGCATCGTCGATGATGACCGCTTTTTGATGATGCGACGCGCCGACGGGGTGCGAGCCGTCTTTGTAAAAATGCAGCCGGCGATGTGCGGCAAGTTTGGAAGGGAGCCACCATTCACGCTCCTTCCAGTAAATCATATGGAAGTCCCACGTCAGCACGTGGATGTGCAGGTGTCGCCTCCGGATCAGCAACGCGTGGAGGAATTCGCCGAGGCGGTCCGGGAAGCCGTCAGGCTCGCGGTCGATCAACATCCTGATCCGGCTGTCGAAATCCCAGCCGAGGATGATGATGCTGTGACTGGCCTGAATTGCGGCGGCGCGGAACGCACGAAAATAGGCGTCGCCGTCGATGAGGAAGGCCGCACGGTCCGCACGCTCGACGCGCCAGCAATTCCGACCCGGCTCGAACAGCGACGCCCGTCTGGCCCGTGAGGTGCCGGCTGATTGACGCTGCAATTCCGACTGGTTCTGTAATTTTCTGGCGACGTTCATCGTTTGGTCACGGGGAGAAATGCAAATCGAATGCCCTTCCCGCTTGGCGTACTGAAAACGGCAGGTCCTTCAGTGGGAAAGAGATCCTGACGATCATCGAGCAGCGGACCAGGCTGTCCGGTGTCAGACAGTTTGTCCGGTTCACGGGTTCACCTCTCGCCTCCTCCGCCTACAGCCGAGAGGGATGACGCATACCCGAGAGGCGGTCAGGCGGGTCTGTCTCTTGCACCGGCCTTCTCCACAGCCTCGGTGGAGTGAGCGGCGTCCAGACGGCATTGGGCGTCCGACGGATGCAGTCAGACGGGACCAATCCCTGAACGAGAACGAGGAGCGAATGTCACCATCAAAACAAGCAGAGCGTCCTCCGCAGCAACAATCGCGTCAACCTGGTTTGGAAAAGGATATGACGCCGCGCCCTGAAAGTGAGAGCCGCGAGCAGAGGGGATCGGGCAAGCTTCAAAACAAGGTGGCGCTCATTACCGGAGGCGACAGCGGCATCGGACGGGCGGTCGCGGTTGCGTATGCCAAAGAAGGTGCCGATATCGCCATCGTCTATCTCGATGAACATGAAGATGCCAAGGAGACACAGCGTCTGGTCGAGGCACAGGGCCGCCGCTGCATTTTGCTCGCGGGCGACGTCGGGAAGGAAGCGTTCTGCCAGGAGGCAGTCGACCGCACGGTCAGTGAATTGGGACGTCTCGATATTCTCGTCAACAACGCCGCCGAACAACACCCGCAGGACAGCCTCGAGCAGATCACGTCGGAGCAGCTCGAGAGAACCTTCCGGACAAATATCTTTTCCTATTTTTACATGGGAAAAGCGGCGCTGCCCCACCTCAAGGAAGGCAGCACGATCATCAACACGACCTCGGTGACCGCCTACAAAGGCAGTCCGCAGCTGCTTGATTATTCGTCGACCAAGGGCGCGATTGTCACCTTCACACGCTCGCTTTCCCAGGCGCTGGCCGACAAGCACATCCGCGTCAATGCCGTGGCGCCTGGGCCCATCTGGACGCCGCTCATCCCCTCGACATTTCCCCCCGATAAAGTCGCCACGTTCGGTTCCGACGTCCCGCTCAAACGGGCCGGGCAGCCCGAAGAAGTCGCCCCCAGCTACGTCTTTCTTGCGTCGCAGGATTCGTCGTACACGACCGGGCAGGTGTTGCATCCCAACGGGGGCACGGTCGTCAACGGCTGACGCCGCGACGCAGGGCGCAATTCGTGAATGGCAAGGAGGACATCATGGCCAAGCGGACGCCGAAGAAGGCTAAGAGTTCACAACCTCAAGATGCGGTGCAGTTGTTAAAGGCTGATCATAAGCAGGCGCGAAAACTGTTCGAACAATTTCATGCGGCAGCGGACGACGACAAAGCACCCATTGCAAGACGGTTGTTCACCGAGTTGGAGATTCATTCGAAACTCGAAGAGGAACTGTTGTATCCGGCGGTGCAGTCCAAGCTGGGAACGTCCGACTACGAAACGCAGGGCAACGGTCTCGATATCACCGACGACGGCGAGGTGGATGCGGAAGAGGAAACCGATTTTGATGAAATCGACGGCGCTGAACTGGATGCCCTCGACGAGGACGAAGAGGAGGAGACGGAGTCCGAGATCATTGCGGCCGCCTACGACAGTCACGGTACGGTCCGGGACCTGATCCAGCAATTGCAGACTCTGGATCCGAAAACCAGCGACTATCGCGATCTGTTTACGGAGCTGGAGGATGCCGTCATCGAGCACGTGTCTGAAGAAGAAGAGGCCATTCTGCCCTTGGCTGCAGCCCAGCTCGACGTACAGGCGCTCGGCTTGACGATGCAGCAGCGGAAGGACGACCTCACGTCACAGTCGTCGCTGGCGGCATAGTGACGGCCGCAGCAGCAGGAGGGCTCACATTCGCGTTGTCTTCCGGCAATGACGCGGCACGATGGAGCATGAACGGTCCGGGCGCGCCCCCGTTTCGGATCGCTCGTCATTGAGCCTGAGAGTCGCCCACTCTCAATTTCATGACTGCGCCACCGCGCAAATGCGTTGGGCGGAAGACGGCACAGGCAGAGGAGCGCTGCTCCTCTGCCTTACCCTCTTTGGGCCGACCCTGCGCGCCACTTCGACAGCTTGTCCCCGCAAAGACAACTCGCGCAGCCTCATCGCCGCGAGTCATGCGAACAGCATCCGTACGCGGCATTTGTCACGATGTCTTCGGTTGTAGACCTGGCCCTGCTTTTGCAAAACCCGATGCAAGTCGCTGAACATCACTCGGAGGGAGTCATTCATGGAAAACCAGACAAATGAGAGGCGGCCCGAGGTCCTGCGCACCTTGTTGATTGGGCGGCGATCGACGCTTCAGCGCGAGATCGATCATCTCATTGCGCAGCACCGGGACAACCACACACATTTTCGAGACAACTCGGTGCTCGACGTCGAGGACATGTCGTTGCGGGACTCTACGGGCGCCCAGCAGATTGCCCTGCTCGAAGCCAGAACCCAGGAGCGCATTCAACTGGATGAGGCTCTTCGCCGTCTTGATGAGGGCACGTATGGCGTCTGCGAGGACTGCGAAGCGCCCATTTCCCCCGCCCGGCTGCGGGCATTGCCATTTGCACGCCGCTGCGTGGCCTGCCAGGAGCAGTTCGAGTTGTTCGAACACATCATGCGCCGAGAAGACCGCGAGGAACTTTAAAGGAGGCACCATGCGCGAGTCCCGAAACGACGACGAAGAACGCGAAACCGACAATGAGACGGAAGCTGCGGGAGACGTCTTCGAGATGCTGAAGACCGATCACCGTCATGTACAGGACCTGTTCACCCGGTTCGAAGACGCCGATAAGCGCACACGCACCTCGATTGCGCAAGAAGCTCTCACCGCCCTGGAGGTCCACGCGGCGTTAGAGGAACAGCTGGTTTACCCCGCCATCGCGGAAGTGATCGAGGATGAAGAAACCGTCAATGAGGCGAAGGAAGAGCACCATGTCGCCAAACTGCTCATCAAAGAGCTTCAGAAGATGGACGCGGGCGAGGAAGCGTTTGGCACCAAGTTCAAGGTGCTGGGTGAACTCGTCAGTCACCACATCGAAGAAGAAGAGGGGGAAGTCTTCCCCCAGGCGCAGGAAGCCGGCTTCGAGCCGGAGAGTTTGGCGGAAGAGGCCTCCAAACGCAAAGCGAAATTGATGCAGAAATTCCAAGGCGGCAAAAAGTCGTCGGGATCGCGCCGGAAGAAAGCCGCCTGAGAACGAAACCCGGTCGCCGCCTGTGGACCAGAGTTCACAACCGAACCCTGCCCACAGGGCCGGCGCGACCGGACGGGTGACTCGCGCAGCGAAGCCGGCCGACGCAGGCCCCCCGTGAAAGGCGGTCTATGCACGTCGGCGACACGTTGCTGTGGGGATTGCTGGCGACCGGCCTGTTGACGACGCTCTTACGCGCGAGCCAGGCACTGCACCTCACCCGCATGGACACCACCCTCCTGCTGGGCACCATGGTCACGCCGGACCGGGACCGTGCGAAGATCGTCGGCTTCGTGATTCATTTTTTCAACGGCTGGTGGATGGCGAGCATCTATGTGCTCTTCTTTCACGCGTTCGGAACCGCGACCTGGTGGCTGGGCGCGCTGATGGGAATGGCGCACACGGCATTTATTCTGGTCGCCGTGCTGCCGTCTCTTCCAGGCGTCCACCCCCGCATGGCCTCCGATCACACGGGACCCCGCCCGACAAAAATGTTGGAGCCGCCCGGTTTCATGGCGCTGAACTACGGATATCGCACGCCGCTCGCCGTGCTCATCGCACACATCGCCTATGGCACCGTTCTGGGCGCGTTCTACACGGTGTAGAGCCGCATGTCTCTAGTCTTTTCCCGCCAGACGCAACAGCGCGCCGAGATGCGCGACATGGGTGAGTGCGAGCGGAAAATTTCCCAGAAACGCCCCGTCGTGATGGCGTATTTCTTCAGGAAACAACCCGAGGTCGTTGGCATGGGGTGCCAACCGAACGAGCAGATCTTGCGCCTCTTCAATCCGTCCGGCGACGGCAAGCGCTTCCACCAGCCAGAAGCTGCACGGAAGGAAGGCGCCCTCCTCCTTGCCGGTCCCTTGCTCTGCGATATACCGGTACACCAAAGGTCCGCGCGTCAACCACCGTTGAATCGTCGCGATCGTCGAAGTCATGCGAGGCTCACGGCCGTCGATAAACCCGGTGAGGCTGAACGTGAGCGCCGCTGCATCGAGTCGCGTGCCGCCTAACACCTGCACAAAGCTCCTGCGGGTCTTGGAATAGCCCGACTTGAGCACGGCCCGGACCAGCGCCTCACGGGCTTGCGCCCAACCGGCCGTTGACGGACGCACGCCGAGCTTACGGGCGAGGCGCTCCACGCGATCCAATGCGGTCCAGCACATGACCTTCGAATGGACGTAGTGCCGCGGTTGTCCCCGAATTTCCCAGATTCCATGGTCCGGATAGGGCCAGGACGCACACAGGAGATCTCCAACATGAACGATCCAGCGCTTGATATCCCGATCGACCGGATAACCCGCCTCGACATAGAGCGCCAGCGAGTCAAGCACTTCACCGTACACATCGAGTTGTTCCTGCTGAGAGGCGGCATTGCCGAAACGGACGGGCCCGGAACGTCGATACCCTTCGAAGAGCGACCACAACCGTTCCGGGATCGACGCCTCCCCGTGCACCGTGTACATGACTTGCAATTCGGGATAGGTCAACGTCGTCGAATGCGTCATCCATTGAGTGAAGGCCCTGGCCTCGGCATCGAAGCCGAGCCGGAAGAAGGCATGGGCCGTATACGAGGCGTCCCGCAGCCAGCAATAGCGGTAGTCCCAATTCAGGTCTCCACCCATCCGTTCGGGAAGCGACGTCGTGGGAGCGGCCACAATGGCCCCCGAGGGCGCATAGCTGAGCAGCTTGAGCGTGATGGCGCTTCTCAATGCCTGATCGCGCCAGGGACCGTTGTACCGGCAGCTTTCGGTCCAGCCGGTCCAATAGGCGCGGGTCTCCTCGATCGCGTCGGCCGCGCCGGTCAGGTCCGGATACATGGCAGGCGCGTCTTCCGCGTACGACAGCCATAAGGTCACCGTCTCGCCGCGCGCCACGCGCGCCCGTCCGCTCAATGTGCCGTCCCGAATATCGAGGGGACAGCCCGCGGCGACGAACAACATGCGCCCCCCGAAATCGGCAGAATATCCCGCCGAACCACGCTGCGTGAATGACGGTATCGTTTGGCCGTCGTCGGGACGCAGC
>DATELB010000127.1:0-18757 GCA_035277085.1 Nitrospira sp.
TCCGACCAGACGTTTCCCGGCGACGTCCTGAACACCATTAAATCAAGCAAAGACATTCTGTCGGTCAAAGTCGCTGCGCTGTCATAAGATTCAAGCCGAGCTTGGATGTTTCTCGCTGAAACCTTCTCACGCTCCAGCGGTTCATCATGACGACTGCTCCTCCGAAGCCGCGCTCCGTTCCGGGGCACGTTCTCTCGTCGCGCGAACGCTCGCTCGTTCCGGTGGGGATGGCGACGATTCTCCCGCATGCCGCCAAACAGGTCCGCCGGATCGAGGCACGGTTGCTGGAGCAGGTGTCGGGCTGGGGCTACGACGAAATCATCCTGCCCACGTTTGAATACCTCGACGTTCTGGCGCCCGGCCTTGAAGCGGAGCTGCTGGAAACCTGCTATCAATTCATCGATCGCACGACGGGGCGGACGCTCTTGCTGCGTCCCGACGCGACGGCGCAGGTGGCGCGGACGATCGGCATGGGTTTGACCGGCGACGCCGTTCCGCAGCGGCTCTCCTATCGGACGTCGGTGTTCCGGTATGAACCCGAGCATGCCGGGCGGGGACGGGAAATCTTTCAAGTCGGCGCGGAGCTGGTCGGCGTGGACGACGTCACCGGCGACTACGAGATCATCACTCTGCTCATCGAATGTCTTCAGGCGATCGGCCTGCGCTCCTTCACCATCGCGCTCGGCCACGTCGGATTCATCAAGGGGTTGTTACTCCGCTCGGGCCTGTCGCCGCAGGCGCAGAAGCGTGCCGAACAGGCGGCAGCCAGAAAGGATCTGCCCAGGCTCGAAGAGCTCCTCGCGAGCGAGCGCATCGCCAAGTCCGCCGCTAAGGCCATCCGGGAAGCGCCGGAACTGACCGGACAGACAGAAGTGCTGGAACGCGGCCGCGCCCTCGCTGCCGGCGACGCGGCGCTCCTGGCCCCGCTCGACCGGCTCGCTCAGCTCTATCACCTCCTGGACGCCGCCGGCCACCGCGCACATCTGCTGCTCGATCTCGGCGAGTTCCGGGGCTTCGACTATTACGACGGCGTCGTCTTCGACGTGTTCGCGACGGGGGTCGGAGCCGAGCTGGGCGGCGGGGGACGGTACGACCATTTGATCGGCCGCTTCGGCCGTGACCTTCCTTCCACCGGTTTTGCGGTGGACGTCGATCATCTGTTTAAGGCCGTAGAGCTTCCGCAGGCCGACCGGGGCGGGCCTCGCCTCGACTATGTGGTGGCAGGTCCGCGCCGATCCTCTCGCGGAGTGATCGAGGTGGCGAAGGCGCTTAGGCAGGGCCGCCGCCGAGTGGCGCAGGTGCTGGTCAAGGGCAGCGACCAGGCGCTCGTCTCCAATGCGCTTGCAGCCGCCGAGGCGCAGGGTGCCCAGGCCTTGGTCGTCGTCGGCGCGCCGGGAGTGGACGCGGACCATGTCGGCGTATTCGAGCGCCTGAGTCCGGATGCGCGGCGGAACGGCCGTCCGCACCGGCCGGTCATGAAAAAACTTTCACGCGCGGCGCTATTTGGCTCGGGGCGGCCGGGCCAACGCCGGGGAGCATCGACATGAAGTCCATGCCGGGCATCGATTTGTCGCAACCGCGCCTGCCTCCGCAGAACGTGGAGGCGGAGCAGTCCGTGCTGGGGGCGGTCTTGCTGGACAACCAGGCCATGGCGAAAGCCATGGAGCTCGTGGTGGAGGAGAACTTTTACCGGACCGCCCATCGCAAGATTTATCGCGCGATGCTCGAGCTGTCCGAGACGGGCGAAGTCATCGACCAAATTACGCTGACCGAGCGCTTGAAGGCCCAAGGCGAGTTGGAAGCCGTCGGTGGCGCCGCCTATCTCGCGGAGCTCGTCCAGATCGTCCCGAGCTCTGCCAACATCCGCTACCACAGCAAAATCGTCCGCGACAAAGCCCTGCTTCGAGAACTGTTGCACGCGTCGACCGAAGTGCTCACGCGCGGATATGAAGGGACGGCGCCGATCGACGAACTGTTGGATTTCGCTGAGCGGACGGTCTTCAGTATCGCCCAGGGGAAGCTGGACCGGTCCTTCAGCCCGATCAACGCCATCATCAAAGAAAGTCTCGATCTGGTCGACAAGCTCTCGAAGCGGAAGGAGCACGTGACAGGCGTGCCGACCGGATTCTACGATCTCGATGACATCACGGCAGGGCTTCAACCGTCTGACCTTGTCGTAATTGCCGGACGGCCGAGCATGGGCAAGACCAGTCTCGTGCTCGGGATGGCCGCTCATGCGGCGCTTCATGCGGCAAGCTCCGTGGGCATCTTCAGCCTTGAAATGTCGAAGCCCCAAATCGTCCTGCGCATGCTCAGCTCGGAAGCGCGCGTCGATTCGCACGCCCTCCGGACTGGAAAGCTGCAAAAAGAGGACTGGTGGCGTCTCGCGGAGGCCGCCGGCCGCCTCGAGCAGGCCCCTATTTATATCGACGATACCGGCGGCATCACCGTCCAACAAATGCGGGGCAAGGCGCGAAGACTCAAGGCAGAGCGGGGATTGGATTTATTGATCGTCGACTACCTGCAGCTCATGCAGGGGCGAAGCGACGCCGAGTCGCGGCAGCAGGAAATTTCCGACATTTCCCGATCGCTCAAAGCGCTGGCCAAGGAATTGAACGTCCCGGTCATCGCCTTATCGCAGCTCAGCCGCGCGGTGGAGGCGCGGAAGCCTCCGATTCCAATGCTGGCGGATCTGCGCGAGAGCGGCGCCATCGAGCAGGATGCCGACGTGGTGATGTTCATCTACCGGGAAGACGTGTACGATCAGAACTCGGAGCGTAAAGGAATTGCGGATATCCTGGTCAGCAAACACCGCAACGGTCCGATCGGGAAGAAGGAACTATTTTTCCATGACCGATACGCCAAGTTCGAAAGCCTCGACAAAAGTGAAGTCGTTTGACCCTGCCATCAACGCTTCGTATAATCGTTCAGTGTTTTCAGCTCACCTCATGAACCGCTGTTGGTCCGCCTGATGACACCGAACCGATCCTATGCCGACGCAGTGGATGGACGGAGCGTGCGCTGTCTGTGCGGACTGCTGTCATTCAGCGTCCTCCTCGCCTGCGCGGCCACGCCGCCGGTTAAACTGGCGCGGTCGGCCGAAGCCGCCGAGGCTCCCAAGGCGTCGCCGGCGGCCGCTCGTCCTGCCGACCCGTCTGCCGCCTACCATTTCATGCTTGGCTATCAGGCGGAGCTCGGACAAAACTCCGAGCTGGCCCTGAGGGAATATCAGGCGGCATTGAAGGCCGATCCGACGGCGTTGTCAGTCAAAGCCAGGCTCGCGACCCTTCATTTCTCGCTCGGCGACATGCCCAATGCGCTGCGGTATGCAGAGGAAGTGGCGGATGGCCGTCCCGACGACGCACGCATGCTGGCCCACATGGCGGGAATACTCGCCGGCGGAGGACAGGGCGAGAAGGCGCTGACCCTGCTGGATCGGGCCATCGAGGTCGAGCCGGAATCAGGCGAAGCGTATTTTTCCAAGGGACTCTTGCTGCTGAATCTCAAGCGTCCGTCGGAAGCAGAGCAGGCGATGCGTGCCGGAATCGCCCGGTCGCCCGACAGCGCGGTCGGGTACTACCATCTCGGGCGAATCCTGCTGGAAACCGGAAAAGTGGATGACGCGATGGCGAGCTTCGAGCGCGCCATCACCGCAAACAGCGCGTTTGAGCCGGCCTATCTGGCACTGGCCTCCATGCATGAGGCCCGACACGACAAGGAGCGGGCGGTCGCGGTACTGAAGAAATATCTCCAACAGGTGAATCCCCGTAACCGCGAAATTCGCCACCAGCTCGTGCGGATCTATGTGGACGCCAAGGACTTCCAGGGAGCCAGAAAAGAGCTGGAGGACCTGATCGCCGACGATCCGTCGGATCTGGACGCGCAGCTCCGGATGGCCCTGATTCATGGCGAGCAAAAAGAATACGCGCAGGCCGTCGAACGGCTGAACGGAATCCTCAAGGCGCGGCCGGCGGAACTCAAAGTCAGGGACTATCTCGGGTACATCTACGAAGAATCGAAGGACACGCAGAAAGCGCTCGAGACCTATACCTTCAACATCCAGCTCGATCCGAGCTTTTATGAGGGGCATCTCCATCTCGGTGTCTTGTATTATCGGCTGAAGAAATTCCCGGAAGCCAACGAGCATCTGGGACGGGCCATCGCGCTGAACCCGAAACAGCCCGAGTCGCACATCGTCCAGGGGCTCGCCTATCTGCAACAGGAGCAGTACGACAAATCTGCGGAGGCGTTTATGGAGGGAATCCGCCACAACCCCCAAAACGCCGACTTGCATTTCAATTTGGGGACCGCCTACGACAAACTCAACCGGTTCGACGACGTCGTCCGGGCGATGGAAACGGCCATCAAGCTCGATCCCCATCACGCCGACGCCCTGAATTATCTCGGCTACAGCTATGCGGAACGTGGCATTCGGATGGACCAGGCGCTCTCGCTCACGAAGCAGGCCGTCGCGCTCAAGCCGGACAACGGGTACTACGTGGACAGCCTCGGCTGGGCGTTCTTCAAGTCGGGGCAGTTGGCCGAGGCGCTCGTCGAACTGAAGCGGGCCGCGGCCCTCGTCGGCGACGACCCTGTGATTTACGAGCATCTCGGAGACATCTACGCCAAACAGCAGCGCCTCTCGGACGCCCGCGAAGCCTGGCTGCATGCGCTCGAGCTTGATCCGACCAATCTCAAGCTCATGGATCGGTTCCGCGAACAAGGCATGGGCGATCCCGCGCAGGAAGAACGGATCCAACAGGCCAAGCGCAGAGTCGCCGGCCAAAAAGCCCCGCTCCCGGTCGCCCAATAAGCCGCCGCCCTCCGTTCATTTCTTCACTGAGCATCGCGACATTCTTGGTAGGCTCCTCCTCGCCTTCAGACGTCGTTGCATCATTCCCGTCCTTGCGTGGCCCGGAGCTCGCGTATCTCATTGTGCGTGTCCTGTATCGAAACTGCAGCAAATGCTCCTAAGAGCTGAGGAGCCCGGCTGTTGCCGATGCAGTACGTAGGTGCAATGGCAGCGCCGCCTTTCTGCGCTGCCCATCCCAGTGACAATAATTGGCGTCTCTGAGCAGAACTCGGTAACCGGATTTGCAGGGACAGCATGCGCATGTCCGCTCTCCTCGCGTAACCCGTTGAAAATGGAACCATGTCATCGCCAGGCCTGCCTATCTCCCTTCGGCACCGAACCTGCTACTACGTCCGCTGACGGCATGGGAGCTAGTCCCGAGGAAGACATTGGCAATGCGAGCGTCGGTGAACCAACAACAAGGAGGAGCAGCGATGTGTAAGATTAGAGGTCAAAAGGGTTTTACTCTGATCGAGTTGATGATCGTGGTCGCGATCATCGGTATTCTGGCGGCGATCGCCATCCCGAACTTCATCGCCTACCAGGCGAAATCGAAGCAGGCTGAAGCCAAGGTGAGTCTTGGCGCGATCTTTACCTCGGCCGTCGCCTATCAAGCTGAGACTGTTCCGCAAACGTATGCAGCGACTTCGATCGGGGCGGTCGGGTACACCCCGTCAGGTAATCCTCGGTACTCGTTCTGGTATGCAGTCGATGCAGCTGGTGTCGGACCCGGTGTCGCAACGCCGTTCCCCGGCGCTCCTACCGTGATCGCCGGCTCGTGCAATACCGGTGTTGCTCCTGCGACCGGTGCGACCGTGGCGGCGACTGCGACAGGGTTTACTGCAGGCGCCATCGGCAACATCGACGGTGACATTGCCTGTGACGAGTGGCACATGAACGACCAGCGGAGATTGACGAACGATAAGAACGACGTCTCAGCCACGACATAATACAGTGGCGTGAGGCGGTGATCGCGATCACCGCTAGATCGAGGGGAGGGGAGCCACAGGGTTCCCCTCCCTTTTGCCATTCGGGCGGTATGAACGAGAGCCTTTCGGATGTTCACCGCGAATCCATGATCGTCCCCTGCCGTACAGACAATCCTCATTCGATAGCATGGTGGCCGCGCTTCGCTCGCTGGAGCACAATTCCCTCGATTGTCGTGCTACTCGGAGCTTTCATCCTCTTCCTCCCTCTCATCGATGGAGGCACCACTCAGTTTCCCGTGATGACGATGCGACTGACCGTGCTCGCAGTAGGGTGTTCTTGGTTGATCCAACAAATGAAGCGGGGCGCTATTGTCTTCAACCGCTCTCCTCTTCTCACCGTCCTCGCGATCTTTGTGGCGTGGGCCACGGTCTCCATAGGTCTGACGCCCTACAAGAACCCAAGTGTGCAATGGTTGATGAGTCTGTTCTGCTACGCCGCCCTATTCGCGATCGTGTCTCAAGGCATCAACACGAGAGAACAGGGATGCCAGGTGCTGATGGTCTTCGTCGGAATGGGCATGTGTGAGGGACTCTTGGGAATCGCACAGTATGCCTACCTGGGCGAACTCAGAGCGAGAGGCACATTCTTCAATCCCAACTTCTTTGCCACGTTTGAGGTCGCGGCCTTGGCTATTGCCCTTGGAACGTTGGGTGGCTTGCCGTGGACGGCGTCGCATCGCTGGAAAAGGATTTGGCTTTCCAGCGTCGCCGTGGTCTCGTTCTCGGGATTTGTCTTGGCCCAGTCGCGCGGAGCGTTATGGGCGTTATTCGTCGCAGGGCTCTACATGGCTTGGTCGCGCTTCGAGAAAAAAACGCTGATCGCGCTCGCGCTCATGATCGCCGTGTTGGCGGTCATCCCGAATCCGCTTAGCCGGAGGGTGAGCGAAGTTTCAACGCAGGACCCATATGCGTATACCCGCGTGGACATCTGGAAAAGCTCCCTGGAAAGAATCGCTGAACATCCCTGGGGAATAGGATTGGGAATGTTCAAATATGCGTCTTTTCAGTACCGATTCCCTGTCGACCATGAGATTGTGCGTTATGGGAAACGAGCGGAATCGGCGCATAGCGGATTTTTGGAAATTGCCGTTGAATTGGGGATCGCCGGATTGTTCGTTTTCTTGGCCGGCGTCGCAGTATGGGCACGCGAGGTCAAGAAAGTACTGAACAGTCAGTTGTCGCCGTGGGAGCAGGGGCTGGCCGTGGGAGGTGTGGCGGCCGTGATGGCCATTCTCTCCCACGCCATTGTGGACTCCGTGTTCCACGAACCGTCGCTCGTCATGGCGATGATTGTGGTCGGCGGTGTCATTCTCAAATTCGGGCCAATGCATGGAAGCGCCATGGGACAATGGCGGATTCCGCTTTCGTGTCATCCGGTTCGTCGCGCGCTCATCCTGTTCTTCGGTGTGCTGCTGACCATACTGATCATTCAACCCGCTGCGGGCTGGTACAGCTTCATGCAAGGTCAGGCTCACGCCAAGGAAGGGAGACAGGATCTGGCATGGGATTGGCTCGAACGGGCGTCATGGATCGATCCGGGCACGACTGGGTATCATGACGCTCTTGCCAGGGCATCACTTCAACGCTTTAAAGAATCCGGAGATCGACAGTGGCTGCTGAGGGCGGTTGAAGAAGAGCGGGTCGCCATTGAATTAAATCCCATGGATGGCCGATTTCCGTATCGATTGGGGACGATCTTCGGTCTGCTGGCTCGGCAGACCCTCTCACATGATCAGCAGGCGGCTGTGACCAATGAGGCAGTGGAGGCCTATGAACAAGCGAAACGAATTGATCCCTATTCTCCTCTCAATTACGTGGGGTTGGCCGACATCGCCATGGAGCAAGGGCGGAAGCAGGAGGCCCGGTTGTGGCTGCGGCAGGCAATAAGCTATGAGCCCAATTATTTGCCGGCGCACATGCGGCTCGCTGAAATGTCACTGAGCGAGGGTGATGTCAAGGATGCGCGAGCCGAATTGGATACCATCATTGCTGCGCAACGACGATACCAGAGGCGAACGATGACGGATCTTGAACGCCAATTTCTCGATGTCGATTCAGCGGCACTTGAACGCTCGTTGTCTCGCAGGCTCCAGCCATGAACGTCGTACTCAGCCAACGGACTCTCTGGGCGATCGGCGCGCTCCTCGCAGCCTTGATGAGCATGCTCCAACTCCCGTTACACCAGTGGAGTGCGTCAAAGCCAAAGCTCCAACAGCTGACCTACCTTCCCGACGGACAGTATCTGCGACTCGCGTCACTCGGATTCCGGGAATTAGTCGCAGATGTCTTATGGCTTGAAGTGATTCAAGTGATCGGGCAACGGAAAATTTCGAAGGATGACGGACATTGGCTCTACCTGGCAGTGGATCGAATTACCACGCTCGATCCGACGTTTGTCCGCGCGTATGAGGCGGGGAGTTTGGCGCTCTGCACGCTTGTCGTCCTGCCGGAAGAGAGCAACCGGTTGCTTGAAAAGGGGATGCAGCATAACCCTCAGGAATGGAAACTGCCGTTTTTACTGGCAATCAACTACTACTTTGAAATGGCGGACGACAAGAAGGCTGCTGACGCGATGGCGAAGGCGGCACGTTTGCCGGGGTCCCCTGATGCGTTGGCGAGACTCGCCGCGAAGCTGTTTGTCTCAGCCAAATCGCCACAGGAAGCGGTCGATTTTCTTGCCAACGTCTACTCCGAAACGACGGATGAAAATATCAAAAGGCTTGTCGAGATTCGCCTCAAAGAATCAATCGTCGAGCGGGATCTTCAGCTCCTGGAGCAGGCGTTGAGCCACTATCAGAATACGTATTCGCGCCGCCCGCATCGTCTGGAGGAATTGGTGGGCCCAGGCCAACTGAGTAGATTGCCCGAGGAGCCGTTCGGCGGACGCTATGTGTACGAGCCGGCGACCGGCGTTGTTCGGAGCAGTGAAGTGAAAGAGCGCATGCGGATTCCTGTCCATCGACGAATGCAGTACCCCGACTGACGGTCGGACCCGCGAAGAGCCCTCGTGTCACGAAATCGCGAAACCTTTGACCATGTGTACTCGATTGCTATGATGCAAGCTAGCCGTGGGTGATCGACGTATGGACGCCATCCTCGTTGAAAAGCTGAATAAAACGTATGCGCGGACGTGGCCATGGGAGAAGCCGGTCACGGCTCTCTCGGATGTCTCGCTTTCAGTGGCGCACGGAGAAATCTTTGGGTTTTTAGGCCATAACGGCGCGGGCAAAACCACGATGATGAAAATGCTGCTCGGCCTGCTCCGCCCCACCAGTGGCTATGCGGAACTTCTCGGCTACCCTGTGGGATGCGTCGATGTCAGGGCTCGCATCGGGTACCTGCCCGAAACTCCTTACTTTTACGATTACCTCACCGCCGAAGAATTCCTTCATTTTTACGGAAGGCTCGCGGGGTTAAATCGGGAAACCATCGCGAAACGTATTCCCGCCTTGCTCGAACGAGTGTGCTTGAGCGAGGCTCGGCACCGGCAATTGCGCAAATTTTCCAAGGGAATGCTACAGCGGATCGGCCTGGCCCAGGCACTGATTCATGGTCCCGAACTCGTCATCCTGGATGAACCCATGTCGGGCCTTGATCCCATCGGCCGGAAGGAGGTACGGGATCTCATCCTTGGTCTTCGTGATCAAGGCACGACCGTCTTCTTCAGTACGCACATCATTTCCGACGTCGAAATGATCTGCGACAGAGTGGGGATTCTGGCGAAGGGGAGGGTGCTTTCAGTCGGCCGCATCGAAGATCTCGTGAACGATCATGGGACAGAAAGTCTGGAGGTTGTTTCCGACGGGGTCGTGGGTGACAGCTTGCCGGATATCAAACGCCTAGCAACGAGGATTATTCAACGCAGGGACCGCTGCATGATCATGCTGCCCGGCCGCAACCACCTGGAGCAGGTCCTCGCCGTCCTTCGGACCGCTGGAGGCAAGCTTGTCTCGGTCATTCCACACAAGAGATCGCTCGAAGACATTTTTCTTGAATACACGAATCGCAGGGGCTGAGATGCACAGTCTTGTCGCGGTGGCCGGCAACACCTTCCGGGAAACGATTCGGGACAAGATACTCTACAACCTCGTCCTCTTTGCAGTGCTCCTCATCGGAGCATCGGTGCTTCTCGGCACTCTCACGATAGGAGAGCAGGCTCGGATTATCAATGACCTCGGGTTGGCGGCAATCAACCTTGTCGGTGTCATCATCGCCATCTTCGTGGGCATTGGGCTCGTCACGAAGGAGATTGAGCGTCGGACCATCTACACGATTCTCTCGAGGCCCATTACGAGAACGCAGTTCATTCTTGGAAAATATATCGGCTTAGGATGCATCATCAGCATCAACGTCGCCATGATGTTCGGCATGTTTTTGCTCACCGTCTGGGTGACCGGCAATACGATCTATGGCGCGTTGTTTCAAGCCGTGCAATTGGCGCTTGTCGAAACGTGGCTCGTGATGGCGATCGCGCTGTTCTTCTCGACGTTCAGCACGTCCGTGTTAAGTGCGACGATGACGATCGGCTTTTATATCATCGGACATCTCACGAGTGATTTAAAGAGCATGGCCCAACACAGTGAGAGCACGCTAACGACGATAGTGACGTCGGTCCTGTATTACGCATGCCCAAACCTGGACATGCTCAACATCAAAGGCCAAGCGGCCAGCGGCATTCTGGTGGAATGGGGCTATCAGGCAACAGCGACCGCATACGGCGCAGCCTACATCGGAATGTTATTGACTGGTGCCTGTTTGATCTTCCAGCGCCGCGACTTCTAACGGCTTCCATCAGGACATCGAGATGAAAGGCCTTGCGATTCTCCCTCCAGATCGATGGATGGAGATCAATCTCCTGGACACTCTCAGAAGCAGCTTCTGCGATGAACTGCACGTCTTCAATTATCCTGGCGGCATGGGACAACTCGGCTCGAAGTCTTGGAGGACTCAACGAGACAGGCTGAACCATCGCCTTACGGAGCTGGCCGCTACGCTCAAGTCGTCAGGAAGGCTCGATTTCATTTTTTGCATTGTCTACGACGACTTTCTTCTCGTTGAAACCGCCAAGAAACTGCGGGAACTTCGCGTGCCGCTGGTCAATTATCACGTGGACATGGCATTTCAATGGTATCGAGTCATTCGCACCGCTCCCTATTTTGACGTGATGGCGGTGGCCCAGTTAACGAATGCAGACCACCTCACCGCGCACAATGCGAATATTCATTGGATGCCGATGGCGGCCAATCCAAGTTTTTACTTCCGCGGCGCCTCTCTTCCGACGCATCCTGAGCACCAGGTGTCCTTCGTGGGAAGTTTCAATCCTTTCCGCCGCGCCTTACTGTCGGCGTGTGTGCGCAACGGCATGCGGCCCGTCGTGTATGGGCGTGGATGGAATTGCCAGAGTCCGAGCCCGTATCGATTCCCTTGGGGGCCGTACAAGATCCTTCATGATCTTCGATACTACGCCGCAGCCCGCTGGAAGGCTGAGGGACCGGAAAGCGTCGTCGGTCCATTGCGGCGTAAATGCGCCCGAGGGTTTCCGTTTGAGGAATTGGAGGGAGTCGATTTCAGAGGCCCCTGCAGTGATGAGTCGCTGCCGACGATCTTCAACGAAAGTCAGGTAAATCTGGGCTTTTCCGACACTGGATGGCATAGTGCAACGAGGGTCCGTCAATCCGGAAACCTTCAGTGCCGTCTTCGGGATTTTGAGGTGCCGATGGCAGGAGGACTGTATCTCGTTCAGGAAGCTCCAGACCATGAGCAGTACTACAAGCTCGGTGAAGAAATCATCACGTGGTCGCAGCCGGAGGAGTTGGTCGACAAAGTCCGGTTTTATACGCGGAACGCCGCGGCTGCGATGCGAATCCGAGAGGCCGGACAGCAGCGCGTCTTGCGGGAGCATACATGGGAGCGCCGCTTTGACCGGTTATTTTCTCTTCTTCGATCGCAAGGGAAATTGGCATGACATCGCGAACCCCTGAATGCCAAACGATTCTCATCGAACCGCTGAAGGGGTGGGAACGGCTGAATCTTCACGATGTCTGGGAATATCGTGAACTTCTGTACTTCTTCATCTGGCGCAATCTCAAGGTGTCGTACGCTCGAACGAGGCTGGGATTCGGCTGGGCGGTACTCAAGCCCATGCTGACCGTGGCGGTGTTCACCTTGATTTTCGGCTGGCTGACGCAAGTGCCCTCGGATGGGATCCCATATCCGCTTTTTGTCTTTTCCGCCTTGCTCCCTTGGCAGCTGTTTGCCCGTGTGGTGGCCGGTTCAGGGTCAAGCATGGTTGCCAACGAGAATCTGATCACAAAAGTGTATTTCCCACGCGTGATTGCGCCGCTCTCCATCGCAATTACCGCCCTCGCCGATTTTGGAATCGGCTTTGGCATGCTGATGGGAATGATGTGGTACTACGGCAGCGCAGTCGGCAGCGGTGTATGGGCACTTCCATTGCTCACGATCGTGACCATGGCGGCGGGGCTTGGAGTCGGGCTGTGGCTTGCGACGCTTAATTCGTGGTGTCGAGACATAGGACAGGCGCAGCAGCTGATCCTTCAGCTCTGGCTGTTCGCAACGCCGGTGATCTACCCCGCCAGCCTCATCCCCGAGGGATGGCGTTTTTTCTACGCGATAAATCCAATGGCGGGCGTGGTGGAGGGGTTCCGACAGCTGTTGCTGACGGGGGAAAGCCGCAGCGGCTCCATGATGGTGCCGTCGGTCATCATGGCGGCCTTGTTGTTGATCTCCGGTCTCTATGTGTTCAGGCGTACCGAGCAGACGATCGCCGACGGGGTGTGACGATGGGTGACGTCGCCATACGAGTGGAGGGTCTCGGCAAACGCTACACGATCGGTGGCCGTATCCGGCGCAACACCATCGCAGGAATGCTAGCTGATGCCTTGCATCCACCGCCGCGCCGGACCGATAACGGTCCCGCTCGACGACCGGTCCAAGAGCCCATTGGGCAGTGTGAGCCGATCGTATGGGCATTAAAGGACGTTTCCTTCGAGCTGCCCAAAGGAGAAGTCCTGGGCATCATCGGGCGCAACGGCGCGGGCAAGAGCACGCTGCTGAAGATTCTGTCCCGCATCACGAGGCCCACCACAGGCCGCGCACGTATTGCAGGCCGGGTCGGCACGTTGCTTGAAGTAGGGACCGGATTCCAGGGAGATCTGACCGGACGTGAAAACATCTACATGAATGGTGCTCTCCTCGGCATGAAGAAGGCAGAGATTGATCGGAAGTTTGATGACATCGTCGCCTTTGCCGAGACGGACCGTTTTCTTGACACTCCCGTGAAGCATTACTCCAGCGGCATGTACATGCGCCTGGCATTTGCAGTCGCTGCGCATCTTGACACCGAGATCTTGTTCGTCGACGAAGTGCTGGCGGTTGGAGATGCGGCCTTTCAGAGCAAGTGTTTGGGAAGGATCGGGGACGTCGCCAAAAGCGGAAGGACGGTCATCTTCGTGAGCCACAATATGGCGGCAATCGAACGCCTCTGCACTAAAGGTCTGTACCTCCATAACGGGAGCGCAATCGCCACGACCAGTGTTCGAGAAGCGATTCGATTGTATCTAGGCCAGAGCTGCAACGAGGTGACGTTTCAAGGCGAAGTGCTCACGCGAGCCAGCATCAAGCAGAACGGGACGCGAGTGGAAATCGACGCCGAATATAAGTGTCCGAAGTACCTGGAACTGCCCTGTTTGGGATTCGTGATCACCGACTATCTCGGGAACCCTATCTGCGGAACCAATCCGATGATCCAAGGCGTTCCAGGTCCCGTCGCGCCGCAAAAAGAAGGCCGCATTCACGTGGTGATGGAATCCCCTGCCTTGTTGAACGGAACGTATCGGCTGTCCCTATGGTTCGGCGACGGCCGAGAGGAGTATTTCCATCGCCAGGACTGCATGACATTTGATGTCGTCAACATGGCGGGTCTCAAGCAGTTGCCGGCCTCATCCGTAGGTCCTGTAGCTCCGCAGTGCCAGTGGACGTTCTCCTGAACGGCGGCGAGGGCGCACGTCATGGCCTTGAATAACATCACAAGATTTCTTGCATCGGTGCCCGTTGTACTGAAGGTGTGGAAGCAATTGCTGTCTGGGGATTCGGCGTTCGGCAATTGTATTCGGTTCATGTCAGGACTCGAGACGCTCGGTGAACATCAACCGGCGAAGCGCACCATTGCAACGGAGTGGCTCCACGGACTGCCGATCATTTTGCAGTTGTCCGAGAAATTACCCTCGCGCACTGAAATGATACGGCAGTACATCAAAGCTTTGCCCGTGCTGATGCAAATCAGCCGGAATCTTCCCGAAGCCGGTTCACCGTTCGTTCAACAGTTTCAAGCGCTCTCCCGCCGGTCCGTGATCCGTGAAGAGTACCTGCTCGAGGCCTCGAAAGGGAAAAAGGTCCTGCATCTTGGCTTTCTGGACTCGCCATTTTCAGAAGAAAGGATCCGGTCAGGAGACTTGCTTCATCTCAAGCTGAGAGACGTCGCCAGCCAATTGTATGGGGTCGATAGCGATCGTACGTCCTTGGACAGGTACAGGCGTCTGACCGGCGATCACAACAACTGCGTCGGGGACATACAGCATGACATACAGGACGGAACATGGGGCGATGCCTATGATCTCGTCTTGGTTCCCGAAATACTGGAGCACCTTGGAAATCCTGCGGGCGCATTGAGAAATCTCAGACGAGTATGTGTCTCGGGCGGCAGGGCGAAACTCTGTGTGACCGTTCCAAATGCCTATTACACGGGCAGTGTTCTCAGGGCGATGGACGGAGATGAGATCGTTCACCCTGAACATTACTATTATTTCTCGCCGGCAACATTGGGCAAATTGCTGCGCGATACGGGCTTTGCCGTCTTGGACATGGCGCTGTATGGGAGCAGGGACTCCGCCAGTCTCCCGGGCATAACGAAGAACGGCGTGATCGCGATGTGCGAAGCCGGTTGATGCTCCCGAAGAGGATCCGCAATGAATCCAGCCGTGAGTGTTCTGCTGCCGGTGTTCAATGGGGCGGCATATATACGCGAAAGCGTCGAAAGCATACTTGCGCAAACGTTCCAGGAGTTTGAGCTGATCATTATCGACGATGGTTCACACGACGACTCGGCGCAAATCATCGAGCGCATCAACGATCCCAGGATTCGCCTGTATAGGCAAGCGAACCAAGGGCTGCCTGCGACACTCAATGGCGCCATTGGTTTGGCGAACGGAGAGTTCTTGGCGAGGCAAGACCAGGATGATGTGTCTTTCCCCCGCCGATTTGAAACACAGGTCGCCTATCTTCGCTCGCACCCAGGCTGCGGGCTGGTAGGAACATGGGCGGAGATTATTGCCGGGACCGAGAAGACCGGGAGAGTACACCGACATGCCGAAGCGAATCATGCCTTGCAATTCGACCTGTTGTTCGACAACCCCTTCGTCCACAGTTCGGTGATGCTGAGAAAGTCTGCCGTGCAAGCGGTAGGCATGTATACCATCGACCCCGCCCGGCAACCTCCAGAGGATTACGAATTGTGGTCTCGTCTCTCTAGGCAATGCGACGTCGCGAACATTCCTGAGATTCTTCACGTGTATCGCGAAATTCCGACGAGTATGTCACGTAACGGCGTCGGCCCTTTTCGTCATCGGGTAATCGACATCAGCGTAGAGAACATCCGGTGGTGGATGGAAGGTGTCGCCGGCGCTTCGGTGATTGAGGACCTTGCGGCGCTCAACCACAGCGTCTATTCGAGGGTGAGTCCCGATGTCCGCTGGACAGCGCTCTCCCGCTTGGTGATCGGCGCGGCGGATAGGATAGCCGCCGCATGCCAGGTGTCTCGATCCATTCTCCGCGCCAGAGCCCAGGCTCAGCTGTGCAAAATAAAACCGCACTACTATCGATGCACGAAGCGGCATGGGCTTCTTCCCATGATTGAAGAATTTTCTGCGAAATTCGAGCGGCTTGTCTCCGGATGGAACTAGCGCGGGGGAGTTCATGGCCATGAATCGCTGCTGTCTTATTGGAGGGGGAGGGTTCATCGGGCTGGCCCTGACTGATGCATTGCTAGCGCAAGGCAGGCAGGTGACGATACTCGACACGAGGCCCGCGCCCGTCCGTGTACCCAGGGCGGTTGCCTATCTGGTGGGAGATTATGCGAAGAAAGATGTCCTACGGAAGGCGTTGATAGAGGTAGATACCGTCATCAACCTTTCCTATGCGAGCGTCCCAACCACAAGCTTCGCAGATCCTATTCAGGACATTCTCAGCAACTTGCCGGCCGCTGTAGGCTTGTTTCAAACGGCCGCCGAGTTTCCGATCAGGAAAATCGTCATGATTTCCTCCGGAGGTACGGTCTATGGCCCGGCGCAGCGGCTGCCGATCACGGAAGATCATGCGACGGACCCGATCTCTCCATACGGCGTGACCAAGCTCGCCATCGAAAAGTACGGAAACATGTTCTATCGATTGAAGGACTTGCCCGTCGTCACCGTTCGACCGGCCAATGCATTTGGCGAACACCAAAACCCCTTCGTCGGCCAGGGATTCATTGCCGCAGCCATGGCCGCGATCCTCGGTGGAAAGCCAATCATCCTCTACGGCGAGAACGGGACCATTCGAGACTATGTGCACGTCCAAGATGTCGCCAGTGGGATTCTTGCGGCGCTCGACCACGGCCGAATCGGGGAAACCTACAACATCGGAAGCGGCGAAGGAAGAACCAATAAAGACGTGCTCGATGAGATTCGCCCCCACGCCCAGGCATTAGGGTTGCCATTGCACGTCACGATTGAGCCGGCCAGAGGGTTTGATGTGGAGGCGAACGTGTTGGACAGCGCAAAACTGCATGCGGACAGTGGTTGGAAGATCGGCATCCCGTTTGGCGACGGGATACGGCGGATGTGGAGCTGGTTTGCGAAGAACCAGCAGGTGTGGAAGGAGTTGAAGGCCTGCGCGTGATGAAGATCCTCCTATGCTGCGAGTTCTATGCACCGAGCGTTGGCGGCGTGCAGGAAGTCATGAGGCAGCTCGCCGAGCGATTGGTGACACGAGGGCATTCGGTGACGGTGGCTACGACGGCGGTTCCCACGCGCAGGTTTCGGTCACGCGCAGGAGTACGCATCAAAGAATTCCGTGTGAGCGGAAATCTCGCCCGTGGGATGCGTGGTGATCTCGAGGGGTATCGTCGATTCGTGACAGGGAATGCCTTTGACGTCGTCATGATCAAAGCCGCCCAACAGTGGACATTTGACGCCCTGTGGCCGGTGTTAGACAAGGTAAGGCCGATTTTTATTCCTTGCGGATTCTCGTGCCTCTATGAGCAGGAGTATGCCGAATACTTTACGAAGCTGCCAGCGATGTTGCGACACTGCGACCATCTCATTTTTTATTCGTCGGAGTATCGCGACATTGATTTCGCCAAACAACACGGGGTCACACAGTATTCCATCATCCCTAACGGCGCCAGTGAAACGGAGTTTAATGTCCCGCAGGATCGCACGTTCCGAGGACGCCACGGCGTCCGCAACGACGAGTTGCTGTTTCTGACCGTGGGGAGCCCAACGAGGTTGAAAGGGCATTACGAAATCGCGGAGGCCTTCCTGAAGGCCGACTTCTCGGGGAGGACCGCGACGCTTCTCATCAACGACGGCGCGCGCGTCGCCGCTCAAACACGTCCTATTCTGCCTTCGATGAGGATGAAGTGGCGCGAATACGCTCGAGCTGTGAAAGAAGTGGTTCACACGGAGGGCGTTCTTCCTGCCGCCATGCATATGGGACATGGAATTATCAACAAGGTCGGCATACGTGCCGGCAGATATGCGCGCAACGATGACGGCGGCCAGAGAGCCGCGCAGGATGAGCTGCAACAGCTGATTGAAAAGGTCCACGGCCAGGGCACCGGCAAGCGGATCATTCTCACAGATCTTCCTCGCGCGGAATTGATCCAGGCCTATATGAATACGGATCTCTTCGTCTTTGCGTCGCATGTCGAATATTCTCCGCTCGTCCTATTTGAGTCTGTCGCCGCTGGAACGCCGTTCCTCTCCGTTCCGGTCGGCAACGCCGCCGAAATTGCCGGCTGGACGGGCGCAGGCGTGATCTGCCCCGCATCGCGGGACACCAAAGGATATATCAACGTCGATCCCGAGCTGTTTGCTGAACGCTGGGCGTCTCTCGCTCGCGAGGCAGGAAGTCTTCGTGAGATGGGACAAGCCGGCAGACGCAATTGGGCGGCTCGCTTCACCTGGGACAAGATCACAGATCAGTACGAGCGCGTACTCCTGAAGGCGGCCACCAATGCATAAACTGAGGCGGCTACTCGGACTTGCGGTCCAGCCGATGGGAACAAGGCAGGATCCTGCAGTGAACGTGCATTGCCAAGAATTCGAGGTGAACAATTGGCTGGTGTCTGAGTTTGTCCTGAAGACACTCGTGCCCATCGTGGGAACGCATCCGTTTCCATTGAACGAATTGGTGTTGATGGTGGCGGCGGTGTGCAGGCTTAAGCCGGATCGAATTTACGAATGGGGGACGCACCTTGGAAAGTCCGCAAGAATTTTTTATGAGACAACCGATCATTTTGGACTTGAGACAGAAATTCATTCCGTCGATCTGCCGGACGACGTCAGTCATGAGGAGCATCCTGGCCATCAGCGGGGTCTGTTCGTGAAAGGATTGCAGCGCGTGCACCTGCACCAAGGGGACGGCCTGTCGGTGTGCCTCAGTATCCATGCGGAGGCGCCGACGCCAAAGCAAACGTTGATCTTCCTCGACGGCGACCATCGCTATGACTCGGTGAGACGAGAACTGGCCGGCATTATGAGCGGTATTCCCACGGCCAACATTTTGCTGCATGACACGTTCTTCCAATCCACCGACTCCGGTTACAACGTCGGACCGTATCAGGCGATCCGTGACG
>DATELB010000128.1:0-15486 GCA_035277085.1 Nitrospira sp.
AATCCGTCGTGCGATGCGGGGATAGCCCCGCATGGGTCGCCATGTGAAGTCTTGGATATGAGGAGGCTTTCTCTATAGACTGCTTTGCCGGTCGCCAGGAGGACGAGTGAGTCTGTCATTCCCCATTCAGGCCAAACTGAAAGATGGCTCTCCGGTGCAGTTGGTGCTGGCCGGCGAGCGCGACATCGAGCCGCTCCGTTGGCTTTACCGGATCATCGTCGAAGAAGGTACCTCCTATCCTCACGACCGGGTTCCGGATGACGAAGTCTTCATGGAGTATTGGTTTCGCGGCAAAACGACGGTCGCCGCATACGTGCCTGACCGGGACGGCGCGGCGGCGATGGCCGGAGCGTTTTACCTCAAGCCGAACTGGCCGGGAAGGGCAAGGCAGGTGGCAAACGCCGGCTTTATCGTCGCTCCGCAGTGGCGCGGCAAGGGGCTGGGATGGCTGTTGGGGGCGACAATGCTCGAGTATGCCCGGCAGTTGGGGTACCGCAGCGTGATCTTTAACCTCGTATTTTCAGAGAATGTCTCGGCCCGCCGCCTCTGGGAACGGCTCGGCTTCAAAGAGCTCGCTGTGGTACCCGGTGCGGTCAGGAAGAACGACGGGACCTATCAGGACGCGGTGATTATGTTTCAGTCGCTGCTGTAGACGGCGCGGGGTGGCTCACATTATCCGGTTTTTCCCGGAACTGTTTCTTGACCAGACGCTCAAGGGCTGCAAAATGACGTTCGGGCAGGTTTTTGAATCGCCGTTTGCATTCGGCCAGGGCTTCATCGACGGATTTGAATGGTTCGATCGCAGTCAGCAGATGCTGGTAGTAGTCGGTGAGTTTCAGTTCGACCGTCCTGAGCCGACCGGGATCCCCGGCAATCGCCATCGCCGCTTTCGCTGGGTCGCCATGACTCTCGACCAGCGCTTGAAAACACAGGCCCTTGAGGCGTTGAGTGACCGTGCTGCGGTCCCACCCGAGGCTGTTTGCGGTAGCCTGCATGTCAAAACCCTCTCGCCTCAGGCACTCCAGGACGGCCTTGTCACCGGCCGCATCGGGAAAGATGGCGGGTTTCGATCGGCCCTCCTCGTCAGCGGTGAAGGTTTCGTCGAACGAGAAGGCATGCCGGGACAGGACGTCGCCATCCACGAGGGCGAGGGTTCGCTCGAGCACATTGCGCAACTCTCTGACGTTCCCCGGCCACGGGTATCCTGCCAGGAGCCTCAGGGCGTCGTTGGACAGTCGGGGACGCGGCCGCCCCAAGCGCTGCGCAATATCGGCGAGTGCTGAATCGGCGATCAGCCGGATGTCGCCCGTGCGTTCGCGGAGCGGCATGAGCCGAAAGACGAATCCTTTGAGTCTAAAGTACAAGTCCTCTCTGAACCATCCCTCGGACACGCCTCGTTGGAGATCACGGTTGGTGGCCGCGACGATGCGGACTTCCACCGCTGTCGGGGCCGTTGCACCGACGCGATAAAAGGACTTTTCCTGAAGGACGCGTAGCAACTTGCTTTGGTGATCGAGCCGCAGGTCGCCGATTTCATCCAAAAAGATGGTTCCGCGATTCGCGAGCTCGAAGTAGCCCCGCCGGTCGGCCGTTGCTCCGGTAAAACTTCCTTTGACATGGCCGAACAGCTCGCTTTCAAACAACTCCGGAGAAATGGCCGCCATGTTGACGGGGACGAAGGGCTGGCCGGCGCAAGGGCTCAGCCGGTGGACGGCGCGGGCGAATAACTCCTTTCCTGTGCCGGGCTCGCCGAGGAGCAGAACAGTGAGCGGCGACGCGGCGGCCTTCTTCAAGTCGCGAAACATCTTCAATAGGACGGGATACTGTGTGATGATTCCCATGGTGCGGCATTCTTCCTTGAGCCGCTCCAATTCCGTATCGGCCAGCGCCGGCAGATCGGTCTCGGCGGCGCGAAGGTCCGTCAGCTGCCGTTCCACCTGCTCTAGCTGGCGGCGGGCCGCCTGTTCCTCGGCCCGGGCTTCCTCGATCTGCGTTTGCAACCACGCGGTGTTCCGCCCCAGCGCTTCCTGTTGCGCCGCTGACTGCGCTACTGCGGCCCTCGCCGCCTCCAAATCTTCTTGCAGCCCTTCGGCGTGTGTTTCGCGCAGCGTCAGCGCTTCTCGGATGGCAGCTGCCTCTTGTTGGACACGCAGCATGTCCCGCTCAAGCAGCATCATCCGCGACCCTGCCGTGAGATGGGTCCATGCAACGGTGCCGATGATGACGAAGCCCGCGGCTGCCAAGGGCAACGGCAAGGGAAGTATGAGACGGAGGCTCCAGATGAGAACGACGGCGGTGGCCGCGTAAAACAGCACGAGCACGGCGGCGAAGCCGAGGCCGGTCCACTTCTTACAACGCAGCAATGCCCCGGCGATACAGGCGGCCACGAGCAGCGTCAGGCCGAAGGCGGCTCCGCGGGGCGTCGCGCGGATGCGGTCTCCCGTGAGCAGGCCGTTGAGCAAATGCAGGTGCGCTACGACGCCGGGGACTGCCTGTCCTGTCGCAAGAAGCCACGGCCCCCGGCCGACGGCGTTTGGAAGGATGACGACGACTTTTCCATTGAACCGTCCTTCGAGCTCACGGCGGTCATGCTGCCTCAGCGATGTCCAGACCCAGGACAGCGGTATCGTCCGCAGCGCCGACAAGGACCCATCGCCGGCCGGATTGAGAATTTCGGCCGACGCCCGAACGGAGATCAACGGCTCGCTCGTCAGGAGCGGCGCTTGCCGATACAGATCGTAGAGGAGGGCGCCGAATGCCGGCACCGCCTGTGCTTCGATCGCTGCCATCAACGGGATGCGTCGTGTGACCAGGTCCGGCTGTGTCGAGACATGCAGGTGGCCCATCATGGCGGCGCCCGTCTGAAAAGCAGTGTCGGCGTCGTGGACTAGCGCCACCGGTCCGGCGGCTTGCAGGGCTTCGATGAACAACGCGTCGCTGGCGGCTCCGCCCAGTGAGGCGGGGCTGGCATGGTCGAGGCGATGGTCGATCCCGATAGCGACGGCGCCGGCCTCATGCACGGCGTTTAAGACTTCGGCGAGGACGGCCCGATCCAGCACGGGTCCGAACCGCTCCTCACTGTCCGGATCACGAACGACGACGGTCAAGAGCTCGCTGCCGGCCACCGGTGCCCGTCCCCGGATCCACGTGTCGTACAACGCCCAGTCGAGGGTGCTCAATGTGACGGGGGCGAGGCGCCATAAAGCCTCCGCAAACAGCGAGGCCACGAGCCCGATGGTCACGGCCTGCCAGAGGGGATTGGTGATGAACAACCGCCAGAAACGGGGCCAGGACATCGTGACCATCAAGCGTTAGCGGGCGTCGAGCTCGGCTAACCGCTCCTTCGCTTCGTGTTTAGGCAAGCCTTTGAGCATCGCCTTGGCTTTGGAAAGATCCGCAGGCAGACCGATCCCTCTTCCGTAAATGCGGGCCAGCGCTCGTTTGGCGGGAAGAAAGCCGTCACCGGCGGTCAGCTCGAAACAGGCCAGGATCTTTGTGTCGTACGGCGGCAGCACGTTGTCCCATCCCTTTTCATACAAGCGCTCTAAGAGGAGCTGTGCCGCTTCGCTCAAGGCGTAGCCCTCTTTCAACAGGGTTGGCACCGCGACGTCCGTACGGTGCTCATTGAAAAGTCTCGTCCCGATCGTCTCGGCTTCGTTCGAGGGACTGTATTCTCGGTACTCTTCCCACAGCCGCTGGCGATAGGCGGCCAAAGCGCCCTGCGCCTCGTTGCGCTTTCGGTCGGGCTGCTCCTGGGACAGGGCCTGCCGTCGGAGCTTGCCGAGCGCATCGGCGGAGGGTTGATACCCGTATTCGGCCGCCTTGGCCCACCAGAACACCGCCTTCCCGAGATCCTTGTCGACGCCTTGTCCGCTCTTGTAGGCGTTCGCAAGAAAGAACTGAGCCTGCGGCACACCGCCCAGCGCCGCTTCCTCCATGAGCTGAGCCGCTTCTCGTTCCTGCTTCGACAGTTTCAACAACAGGGCCAGACGGTATCGTGCATCAGGAAAATAGGGCTGTAACGCCAGTGCTTGTCGATACGATTGCATTGCCGCACTGACGCGGCCCAAAGAGTAATTGACGGTACCCAGACTGTAATGTGCGTCGGTCAGAGCGGGATCGAGCCGCACGGCTTCATGGAGGACCGACGAGGCGGCTCGCCAGTCCTGCTTCGCAACAAGAATGATCCCGAGCTGTAAATGGGCCTTGGCGTCGTCCGGCTGTAATTTGATCGCGACGCGGCACTCTTCCATTGCCGCCTCGAGGTCCCCCATTCGATAGAGTGCTCGTGCGAGTTCCAACCGATGTGCTGGAAGGTCGGGAGCGAGGCGGACGGCGCCCCGCGATTCACCGAGTGCCATTGCAGCGTCGAGCTGCTGGAGCGTCGCACGCGGAGGCATCGAGTGCTCCTCGCCCAGCGCTTCCGGAGGAGGCGGGGGGCTTTCCAGCGGTACTTGAGGGACAGAATCCTGCAGGGACTGAGCGAATGACGGCGGGACGTTGCAGAGGTGAAGGACAGCGAGCACCAACAATCGACGGAGCATCGGCCCTGTGACCCCCCGGTTTCCGAGTGGCCGACATTATACCATCCGTCACAATCGCTTCTTGATGCGTCCGATAGTGGTCTGCAGCTGGTCGGCGGAGAGGGCCACTGGGTCGTGTGGAACACGCCAGACCGGCTCCTGCGGAGCCGGGTCATTCGAGAGGCGAGGAATGAGGTGCCAATGGATGTGCGCCACCTGGTTCCCAAGCAGGCCATAGTTCATTTTTGGCGCATCGAACGTCTCGGCCAGCACTTTCGCGAAACGGCTGACTTCTTCCATGAGCTGGATGCGTTCGGTCGGCGCCAGGTGAAACAGCTCGGTCGCGTGACGTTTAAAGACGAGGACGGCCCAGCCGGGGAAAAATTGGTCGTCATCCAGGTACGCCATCGACAGTCCAAGGTCCGCGATGAAGTGATCGGCGCTGGGCCACGTGCCCGAGCAGGCGTTGCACGGCGGATCGCTCATGGCTGGATCGCTCTCCGTTCCTCCTCCGTGATGATGCCCTTCTTCAGAAGGAGTTGGATCAACTTGTCGGTCCGGTCCGGCGCGGCGAGGCCGGGCTGGGTGTGACTCGTCGGGACCTTCGGCTCGGCCGGCGGGCGCTTTTTGCCATAGACCCGAAACAAGGGAGTGAAAACTGATACATAATCCTTGTTCCGGATGTGAACGGAGAACGGGGGACTGTCCGTCAACGGAGCAAGGTCGGCACTGGCACCCATCGGCACCCGGAAGAACGGCTTTCCATCGTCCGTTTCTCCGTCCTGCCCGACGACTTCGAAGCGATGAATCAGCGGCTCGCTCTTCAAGGGCTCCCGCTCTTCTCCGGCGAGGTTCGTAATCTTGTCGAGGACGACGATCAGCGAATCGGCGATGAGTGGATCGCTCGAGCGGTTGCGGACCGTAAGATCGTAGCGGTATTCGCTATTGAAGTTATCGCGGCCGGTCAGGGTGACGCTCACGGTGGCCTTGCCGGTGAGATCCGTGAGCTGATCCAGCGGCGAGGCGAAGAGCGCGGCGGGCATCGCGATGGTTAGAAACAGCGCTCCCACCAAGTGCCGGCCGACGAGGGGCAAAGGTATCGACATCATTCAGGCGTCCGGTCATTCATCGGATGACGACCAAACGGAGCATAACAAAGATTACGAGGTTGATCGAGCATTCTCGTCCTTCTCGCCTTGACACTGCGTTTCGTCGACGGATATTCTCACGGCCGCAGACCACGCTATGAGATCAGCTGCCGCCTTCGGCGCCCCGCTCATAATTTCACGGGCTCTCGTCTCCCGCCTCATGCGCCTCTATGATGTGCCGCATCCGCTCAGGCGGGGACGGGTGATCCGCGGCTATGACCGTGCACACGCCATCAGGACCGCGCGAATGTGCGCCGCGGTCGCTTCCGTCTTGGGACACGGTCCGGAACGGGTCCGGCAGTATCAGATTGCTTGTCTGCTCCACGACCTTGGACGGGCCGGCCTCGATCGGCCCTTGTTCGGGAAGATCTGGTCCTGGGCAAAGGCGCACGGCATCCCGACGAGACCGCGTGAATGGCGCGCCATCCACCCGGAAACGCCGTACGGACGGGAGACCGAAGCCTTCATTGCCAGATACCGGCAGGCGCTCGAGGCCGACGGCATCATCATGACCGCCTGGGCGAAACAACAGATCGAAATGCGGCTCGGCTACGCGCGCCGCTTGGCGAGACGGTTGCGCGCGGTAGCCTCAGCGATCAAACGGATGGGCGTACGGTGGGAAGCCTGGATGCAGGCGGTGATGCTGTACTATTACTACCCGGAAAAGCTTGCCAGGGTCCGACCGTGGGTAAAGGAACTGGCGGAAGTGCTGGTGGCGTGCGAGCAGTTCGAAGCCTACAGCAACCAGCGGCGCGGCCGTGACTATTACGTGCGAAAGAAGGAAACGATTGCGGAGGCCTTCGCGTATCTCGAGAAGCTCGAACACGAAGGCATACTCAGCGCCCGCGTCATGAAGGCGATGAAACAATTAGCCGCCGGCGGCCGGTTCGACGCCATCATCGCCGAAGCGCGAGGCGAGCGCATGACGCCGGCGGAGCGACGGTTCCTGCGTCGAATGGAGAAGTAACCATGGCCGTCACCACCGTCTCCCTCAAGATCGACATGCGTGGCGGAACGCAGATCGAAAATGTGACGAAGCTCGTGCAGGACGCCTTGGCCGGCGCCAAGACGACCGCCGGCATCGTCACGGTCTTTGTCAAGCATACGACGGCGTCCATCATGATTATCGAAGACGAACCCGGGATCAGGGCGGACACGAAAACATTCTGGGACCGAACCGTTCCCGCCGATCCGTCCTGGCAGCATAACGAGAGAAATGCCGGGGAAGACAACGGCCACAGTCATCTTCGCGGCCAGCTGCAGGGGCCGTCGATCACCGTCCCATTCGCCAATGGCTCCCTGTTGCTCGGCGTATGGCAACAGATCGTGCTCGTCGATTTCGACACGCGCGCCCGCAGCCGGGACCTCGTGATCCAAATCCTGGGAGAGTAGGCGCTTCATGCCGGCTTCTGTGATGACGGTGCGGTCGGCCATGTTGGGGGCCCTGCTCGCTGTGACGGCGTTCAACGGCGGCCCGGCCCTCGGCGAATGGGGGAAGCCGCTTGGGGCCGCCTACGACGGCGCTGAAGTCAGACCGAGGCCCGTCACGCCGGCCCCGGCCGAGCTCGGGCCGGACGAGCGCGCCACGATGACCGTCTTCGAACGGGCCACGAAATCGGTCGTGTTCATTGCCAACACGGCCGTCCAGCGGGATTTCTGGTCATTCGACCTCCTCGAGGTTCCGCAAGGCTCCGGCTCGGGCTTTATCTGGAACAAGCAGGGCCACATCGTCACAAATTTCCACGTCATCTATGGCGCGAATGCCGTCAAGGTGACCCTGGCGGACCGCAGCGAACATCAGGCCAAACTCGTGGGCGCCGATCCGGATCACGACCTGGCCGTGCTGCAGATCCAGGTCTCCGAGGGGATGCTGGAACCACTGGCGGTCGGCAGCTCGCAGGACTTGCGAGTCGGCCAGAAAGTGCTGGCGATCGGCAACCCCTTTGGCCTGGATCACAGTCTTACGACGGGCGTGGTCAGCGCTCTCGGCCGGACGATCAAGTCGATGTCCAACCGGACGATCGAAGGCGTCGTGCAGACGGATGCCGCGATCAATCCTGGCAATTCCGGCGGTCCCCTCCTCGACAGCGCGGGACGCTTGATCGGCGTAAACACACAGATCATCAGTCCCAGCGGAGCCTATGCGGGAATCGGGTTCGCCGTGCCGGTCGATACGGTCAACCGCATCGTACCGGAGCTCATCAAGCACGGGAAGCTCATTCGGCCGGGTCTCGGCGTGTCACTGGTCCCGGATGCCATGGCACGACGCTGGGGCATCAAGGGATTGGTGATCGGCAAAGTCTCCCGCGGAGGGGCAGCGGAACGCGCCGGCCTGAAAGGGGCGAGAGAAACGTCGTCGGGACGGATCGAACTCGGAGACATCGTTGTTGCCGTGGCCGGCAAGCCGGTCACCACCATTGACGAACTCATGGATGTTCTGGAACATCACAAGGTCGGCGATCAAGTGGCCGTGGACATTCTCCGAGGAAACCGACGGGAGAAGATCATGGTCACCCTCCAGGCGGTAAATTAAACCCTCCGTCCCACCACTCGGTCGCAGAGGTATTCGGCCAGGCCCCTATGGTAGGATCATCCATCCGTGCCCTGTGGAGGAGCATCAATGAGTGACCGCCGACCCCAAGATCCCTTTCAAGAACCGAAGCCGAAGGACGAGCCTGCGAATAAAACAGCTTCCGATCCGCTCGAGCTCCTTGAGCAGTGCCTGGCATTGTTCCCGGAATCCGATCCTCGACAGAAGCTGCTCTATAAGCTGCGCCATGCCGTAATGCTTTCCCAGGCGGCCACTCATCAGCGAGAGGCGGAGTTCAAAAAGGTCAGCGAGGTCGTGGCGAAACTGACGGCGCCCGCTAACCGCATCGGCATGTTATTGGATTTGCCCGGAGAGGGGCTTGCGCACATCCTGGTGGGTGGCGCGGAATACTACGCCAACGTCGATCCTCGAGTGGCCGGCGGCGATCTGAAAATCGGCACTCAGATCCTCGTGAATGAAGCGTACGCGGTCATCAAAACGCTTGGCTACGACCGCAACGGTCCTATTTTAAAGCTGACGGAAGCCATGGCCGATGGCCGTTTGAGGTTCGAACAGGAGATGACGCGTCAGTCGCTCATCTTGCGCCGGTCGAGCGATCTGATTGGCATGGAGCTCAAACCCGGCGATGAACTCCGGATCGATCCCTCCCAGAGGATCGCTCTTGAAAAACTCGGCGACCGCAAAGCCGCCAAGCACGTCCTCGATGAAGTCCCGAACGTCACATGGGACCAAATCGGCGGACAGAAGACCGCCATCGCCTCGATCCGCAAGGCAATCGAATACCCGCTCCTGCATGCTTCCACGTTCCAGCAGTTCAAATTTTCACAGCCGAAAGGCTTTCTCCTCTACGGCCCTCCGGGCTGTGGGAAAACGCTCATCGGTCAGGCGGCGGCCGGCAGCCTTTCAAAATTGGTCAGCGAATCAGGGACCCAAAGCGGCGGGAAGGGCGAGCCCAGTCCTCCCATCACAGGCGGCGCCTTCCTCCATGTGAAGGGGCCGGAAATCCTCAACATGTGGCTTGGCGAGTCGGAACGGATGGTCCGTGATCTGTTCGCGCAGGCGAGGGCCAGACGGCGGGACGGCGCACTGCCGTTCATCTTCATCGATGAAGCGGAGTCCATTCTCGGCACCAGGCGGGCCATGCGCTCGTTCAATATTTCCAATACGCTGGTGCCCATGTTCTGCAGCGAAATGGACGGAATTGAGTCGCTGCGGGACGTCGTCATCATCCTTGCGTCCAATCGGCCGGATTTGATCGATCCCGCGGTGTTGCGGCCCGGGCGGATCGACCGAAAAATCAAAGTCGGGCGGCCGGACCGCGAAGGTTCCACTGACATCCTTAAAGTGTATCTCTCAGACGATTTGCCGCTCGATCCTGCCCTGCTCTCCGAGTCCGGCGGGACGCAGGGGAACGCAATGGGGTCTCTGGCCCAAGAGGTGATTGAGCGCATCTTCAGCAAGACGGACGACAATCGGCTGTTGTCCATCCGGCTTCGAAGCGGCCAGCAAAAAATCCTTTATCGCGGTGATCTGGTCAGCGGGGCGATTCTGGCCTCGATTGTCCAGCGGGCCAAGGAAAAAGCGGTCGATCGAACGATCGACAGCGGCAAGCCGGCGGGTCTGGTCAAGCAGGACCTCTTCGATGCGGTGACCGAGGAATTCAGAGAAGGGGAGGTGTTGCCGCCGGACGACGCCGCGGAAGAATGGCTGAAGCTGCTCGATCATCATCCGGAACAGGTCGTCGGGATTTCGTCGTTCAGGCGCGGCCGCCAGACGGAAGAGCGGCTGGTAAACCAGATCATTTAGGCTACTGTATCTTGCGTCTATTTGGCATTGAAACCGAGTACGGCATCGCGCGGCATGACCGGGACGACCTCGATCCCGTCGTCGAGTCGATGGAGCTCGTCCGTGCCTTTCTCATGGGACCGTTCGAACGCCGTTGGGATTATGCCGGAGAAGATCCGCACGAAGATGCCAGGGGCTTCCGCGTGTCCGGATTGGCGCAGGACAAGGAAGAGGACCAGTTCGCCAAGCTCGATGCGCATCGGCCGTTTTCGTTTCACGAGATGAAAAGCGACCTCGTGCTTCCCAACGGGGCGCGCTTTTACAACGACCATACGCATCCGGAATACTCTACGCCTGAATGCCGGACTCTCACACAGTTATTGGCCCACGACAGGGCGGGGGAGCGTATTCTCCAGCGGGCGGCGCACCGCCGCAACGAGGGTCTCGGCGGGTCCAGAGTCGATCTCTACAAGAACAACACCGATTTCCACGGACATAGCTACGGCTGCCATGACAACTATCTGGTCTTGCGCGCGATCCCGTTCTCGCGCCTGGTGAGCGGCCTCATGCCATTTCTCGTCAGCCGGCAAGTCGTCGCCGGAGCCGGAAAGGTCGGGGTCGAAGCGCAGGAATCGGGGTTCGTGCCCGGCGTCTACCAACTCTCCCAGCGGGCCGATTTCATGGAAACCGAGTTGAGCGTCGATACCATGCACAACCGTCCGATTCTCAACACGAGAGACGAGCCGCATGCAGACGGGAAGAAATATCGCCGGCTCCATCTGATTCTCGGCGACGCGAACATGTGCGAGTACGCGACGGCGCTGAAAGTCGGAACGACACAACTCGTGCTCGAACTCATTGCCCGCGACAAGGCTCCGGCCCTGGAACTGGATCACCCGGTAGCGGCGGTGAAACTGATTTCGCGGGACGCCGATCTCAAAGCGGCAGTGAGGCTAGAAGACCGACGTGTGCTTTCAGCGTTGCAGATTCAGGAGTGTTACTGGGAGGCGGCCAGCCGGGAACTGTCCGGTGCAGATCCGGAGACGGATTGGATCTTGGAGGAATGGAGTGAGACGCTGCGGTTGTTGATGCAGGATCGCGGCCGCTTGGTCGGAAAGCTCGACTGGGTAACCAAACAGTGGCTCTTGGAAACATTCGTGCGCCAGGAAAGAATCGGTTGGGATGATCCCTGGTTGGCGAGCCTCGATTTGGAATATCATAACATCGACCCGGAGCGGGGACTTCATCGCGGACTCGAGGCTGAAGGCAAAGTGTGGCGCCTCACGACCGAGAAAGATGTCGAGCAGGCGCTCTCGGAAGGGCCGGCCGATACGCGCGGAGGTCTTCGGGGCCTTTGCGTGCGCCGCTTCTCGGACCGGATCAGCCAGATGCAGTGGGAGCGGATTCGTTTCTCCGGCGGCTGGCGGCCGGTCACTCTGGAAATGGGAGACTTGTTCGATCCGGCCGACGTGCGAGTGTGCGTCTCCTTGTTTGAACGCGCGGCTTCCCCGGCAGACGCGGTTGCCGCCTGGAAGACGAGAAAGGAAACATCGATATGATTTTTTACATGCTTCCGGAACGACGTGAAGGACCGGTCGATCCAATGCCTAAATCTCCGTCACCCGGAGAGGATGGCGGAGGCCCTCGCCGCCCTGAAAGCGGCTCGCCGGACCAGGACAATCTGATGAAGCGGATGCGCAAAGTGGACCCAAAGCAGGCTGAACGATATCGGCAGCGAACCGGACAATAGACAACGACGAAGGGCAAGATAAACGATGGGAATGCAGGGGGATTTCTTTCAGCTGCTGAAGGCGCAGGGCTATCAATTCGGTGCTGCGGGCGGTTCGAGCGCGGACCGCGAGTTCACAACCGCGACCACGATCCTGGCGTTCAAGTACCGCGACGGCGTCTTAGTGGCGGGGGATCGGCGTGCGACCGCGGGCAACATGGTGATGTACGACCGCACGGACAAGGTCCTCGAAATCGACCGCCATAGCGTCATGGCCATCGCCGGCGTCCCGGCAACGGCTTATGAGATGGTGCGCATCCTGGAACATTCCTTCAAGTATTACCGAAGAACGCAACTGCAGGAACTGAGTTTCGAGGGAAAATTGCGAGCCGTGTCCAAGCTGCTCAAGGAAAATGTCGCAGCCGCACTCGCCGGCACGGGAGCCGTCGCTCCCATTTTTGCCGGGTACGATTTCGAGCAGGAGAGCGCCAAGATTTACTTCTACGATATCCTGGGCGCTGAATTCGAGGGCGTAGAATATGCCGTCTCCGGCTCAGGCTCGCCGACGATCCGGGGCATCCTCCATTATGTGAATACCTGGGGGGATCAGCCGCTCGGCGCGATGACCGAAGACCAATCGGTCGTTCAGGCCCTGCGACTGCTCACGAGCGCGGCCGAGTTCGACAGCGCCACGGGAGGCGTCAATCGGGAGGCCAATCTGTATCCGGTCGTCAAGCTGATTACCGAAAAGGGAATCAAGACCATGGCCGAAGCCGAATTGAAGGAGAAATTTGAGGCGAGCGTTTCCCGACGCGTGTAGATTTTTGCAGGCAATGCCTGGTGAAGGGCACGTCCCGGGAAATCGATTGCGAAGCAATCAGTGGGTCGGGTGGGCGATATAAGTGCGCCGCGGTGGGCGGGTGAAAAGTAGGCAAAGTCATCGCCTGGGGAGTCATGATGTACGAAGAGCCGTATAAGTGGGTGGAAGCGGTCGGCAACCGCCGGCACTATCTGGACGAACAGTTCAAGCAGGGCAGCCCTGTGGTGGCGGTCGCCTATCAGGCAGGCGTCGTGCTGCTGACCGTGAGCAAGGGCACGCCGAAATTGTACGAAATCTACGACCGCCTCGCCTTGGGAGGAATGGGCCATCCGGCTGACTTGGAGAAATTAAGGTTCAGCCTGTTGGAAATGGCGCATGTCGAGGGGTTCAACCGTTCTCCCTCGGATGTGACGGGCAGCCGTATGGTGAAATATGGGATTGCTCCTGTGATCAAACAGGCCTTCGAGGAAGTCTTCAAGGCGCCCTTCATCGTCAAGATTTTGCTGGCCGAGCTTGGGCAAAAAACTGGTAAAGAGACGTTTCTTGCGATTAATTACGACGGCACCTTCGAAGAAGGCAGTCGTTGCGCCGTCCTGGCCGCGACGAAGACGGTCGAGCAGGAGATGATGAAGTCGCTCCTCGCAGAGCCCGCGGGCCTCGGGTTGGAGCAGGCCATTGGAGCTGCGCTCCGGGCCTGGGCGCTGGGCGACCGATTGCAGCGCCAGGCGGCAGAGGACGGCAACGCGCAGGAGTCTCCAGCCGACGCATCATCCGTGGAAGTCAAAAGCCTGTATGCCCATCTGCGTCAGACGGTCGCAGAAAAGACGATCGAATGCGCCGTCCTTGACCGCATGCAGCCGGGATCTTCGAAGTATCGGGCTTTGGCGCCGGATGAGCTGGGCCGGCTCCTGCCGAAGGATCTCAAAGCTTCATTCTCCTGACGCCATGCTGAACCGCATCTTTGGATTGGAGACCGAGTACGGTCTTCTCGTTCATCAGGACCGCCCAGACCATTCACCCACCTGGTTCGCCCACAAGATTCGAGACCACATTTTTCAGGTGCAGCGTCACGGCGTGGTCGATCTGCATCATCGCGGGCATGACGAGCCGCCGGGGAACGGCGGCTTCATCAAGAACGCCGGCCGGATCTATCTCGACATGGGCCACGTGGAGTACGCTTCGCCCGAGTGCCACTCATTGACGGATGTGGTCGCGAGCGACCGCGCCGGAGATCTGATCCTCCAAAAGGCGGTTCAGGACCTTGGGTGGGCCGATCAAATTTCGCTGATCAGAAACAACGTGGACCACGAGACGGATGCCACCTTCGGGTCGCACGAGAACTACCTGGTCAGCCGCCGGTTTCCATTCAGCCGTAGGGGCTTGGCACCGCTCGTCACGTTTTTAGTGACGAGGCAGATTTTTACCGGCTCGGGACGCGTCGGCGCCGCGACTCCGCAGGATGCATGGATTCAAATGGACCGGCTGATTGTGCCTCGAGCGGCTGTGGGCCATGGCCCCGCCTCCTCCGCCCATCTCCCCTTTCAGATTTCCCAGCGCTCGGATCACATCGTAAACGACTTCTTCGAATGGGTGCAGCAGAACCGGGCGATCGTCAACACGAGGGATGAGCCTCTGGCCGACCCGAATCAGTATCGCCGCATCCATCTCCTGCTTGGCGATTCAAACATGGCGGAATATGCCACCGCGCTCAAGCTCGGGACGACGGGGCTCGTATTGCAGCTCATTGAGGAGGGGCATGCTCCGCGCGAGTTGGACATCGACGAGCCGGTGGAAAGCCTTCAAGAGATTTCGCAGGATCAGGACCGTCAATGGATCGTGCAGCTGCAGTCCGGCAAGCGCCTATCGGCGATCGACATTCAAGAAGAGTTCCTGGCGGCGGCCCAGGCCCATTGCAAGGGCCAGGACGAGGAAACGGACTGGGTGCTCGCACAGTGGGAGAGCGTCCTGCATGATCTCCGTGGAGACTACCGTCAGTTGGTCGGACGTGTGGATTGGGCGTCGAAACTCTGGTTGCTGGAGACGTTCCGTGAGGCGGAGGGACTGGAATGGCAGGATCCCATGCTCAAGAGCCTCGACCTCGAGTATCACAATCTCAATCCCGAGAAAGGACTCTATTACGGGCTGGTGGACGAGGGACGTGTGCCTCGACTGACCACCGATAAGATCGTCGACCTGGCGACTGAGCATCCGCCCAGGAATACCCGTGCCTTCGGCCGTGGAGAACTCGTGAAACATTTGCTGACCTGCGGCCCTCCACAGGAGTCGGATGCGGCAAAGAAAGACGAGCGTTTTTTCCCCGCCTATGTGATCAACTGGTCGATATTTCAGCTGCGAGGCCGTGAAGCGTTTCCGATGGCTGATCCGTTCAAGTCCTACGTTCAGGAAGTGCACTCCCATCTGGCCTCAGACTGACCGCCATAACGTCTTGATTGCGTTACGCAAATCCAGCGGTGCTATGCTTAATGCTGACGTCCACGGCTGTCTTTGAAGTTCAGGAGGTCCAGCATGAAAGCACGGAAATGGCTGATGGAATACGGCGTGGCCATGATCTTGGCGGTCGTCTGCGCTGTCGTTTTGGGACACCTGTCTCTCTTCCGCGAAGCCGCTGTCGGCAAACTCCACGCGTCTGACCTCGTCCAGTTCATCGGGTATGGCGGTGCAATTGTGTTGGGCTGGTTCGGCGCGCGTCAATTAGCTGAGGAGCCGCCCGAGGACTGGAAGTGGCTGGTTCCTTACCGGGGCCTCATTGTCCCGGTGACGACGCTCGTGCTCATGGGATCAGCGTATGGAGTGCTGCTCTATGCCTGCGAACCGTTCTTGGCGAAATCCGGCAGGGAAGTCTATACTGGGTCTTCGTCGTCGGGTTGATCGGCTGCTGCGTCTGGCTGATCGTCACCTGGTTGCAAAAG
>DATELB010000129.1:0-4725 GCA_035277085.1 Nitrospira sp.
CGGCAATTTCCCGGTTCGTATGTCCCAACGAGACGAGGTTGAGAATTTGACCCTGTCTATGAGTCAGCCGGTGGGCTGAGACCTCCTCTAACGCCTGTTCAGGCTTACGCAATGCGTTCTTCATGCTCCTCCTTTTCTCGCGCCATGGTTTTGTAAGCGTAGCATACGCTGGTGGATGCGGGGCCTGTGGTGAGTATCCATTCTTCTCATCTGAGAGCGTTCTACGCACATTGTTGTACGAAGAAGACAAATATCAGCAGCTGTGGATTCATGGGTTGTCCTAAGTGATTGATAGGTGAAGGGGATGAGTTTGGGCCGAAAATTGCTCCTGGCTGATCACAATTCTGAATCACAAAGGACGGTGCACAATGGAATGTCCAAAATGCCGCGGCTTCATGCATCTGGAGCGCATGTCCGATTTCTTTTTGGTGTTTTATGCGTGGAAATGCATCAACTGCGGTGCTCTCGTCGACAAAACCATCGCGAGTAACCGCAGAAAATCCATGGCTCCCAAATTGCCGGAGCCGACACGGGTGGCTCACAGAGAGACTGCCCCGCGCTGCTAGTAAGTGAAGACGGTCAGGGCTGCCGCGTTCAAGTCAACGACCATCCTGCCGAAACTCCACGAACGCTTGTGCCTCCCGCAATGTTGAGTACAATGTGCACACTTCATGGTTCTCTTGTCGTCACTTTTAGCGTAAAGGAGTGAATTGATGGGCAAGGTATTGGTGATCGATGATTCCTATGCCGAGATGCAGATGCTCGAATCGATTTTAAAGGGTGCACAGTACTCCGTCATGGCATTACCTGATGCCAATCGCCTTGAAGACGTCATTGTGGCTGACAAACCGGATGTGATCGTGCTTGATGTGGTCATGCCGGGCCGTAACGGCTTTCAAGTGTGCCGCGATTTGAAAAATGACCAACGCTTTTCCCACATTCCCATTGTGTTTTGTACATCGAAGGGACAGGAAAGTGACCGATTCTGGGGAAGGCAGCAAGGCGCCAATGCGCACGTTGTGAAGCCATTCAAGGCGCAGGATCTTTTATCTGCCGTCAAGACGGCATTAGAATCGAAGGCTGCCGGGGAGTTGCCGCTTTCATAAGCCGGCCGGCAGATCTGCCGAAGAGCCTGCTCAACTCCATCACGAAGAAGTGCTTCGGGAACGTCTGGAGTGCAGACGTTCCCGCCTATCCACGTCAGCCCATTCTTTACTTCGTCTAGACTCTCCTTTATCCTGCCTCACTTCACATCTCCGTCACGAATTTTAGGAACGCTGTGGTGTACGTCCTCAAACGGCTTGCGCTCGGCCTGTTTCTCATCACCCTCGCCATCGGTGTCTTGTTGTTTTCCGATTGGAACCGCCGCAGCGAGAGCCGTCAGGCCATCCCACGCATCGCAATTCTCCAACATGCGTCGCAGCCGGTTCTGGACGAAGGCGTCCACGGCATGCTCTTGGGCCTCGCGGAAGGAGGATTCAAAGACGGCGAAACCGTCGCGATTCAGCGCTTCAACGCGGAGAACGACACGCCGACCGAAAACGCGATCGCCAGAGAAGTCACCGATGGCCGATTCGACTTGATCCTGACCGCCAGCACGTTGTCCCTGCAAGCCGTGGCGGGTGCGAATCGGGCGGGGCATACGAAACACGTCTTCGGCCTCGTCCTCGATCCGTTCATCGCGGGTGTCGGCATCAGCCGTGAGGACCCGCTGAACCATCCGAAGCATCTGGTCGGATACGGCAGCATGCAGCCGGTGGCAGAAGCCTTTCGAGTCGCCAAGCAACTCCTCCCGTCTTTGGCCACCCTCGGAGTGGTCTGGAACCCGGCGGAAGCCAACTCTCAAGCGTCCACCCGAAGAGCGCGTGAAGCCGCCCCCCAGTTTGGTATTCGATTGCTGGAGGCGACGGTCGACAATTCCTCAGGCGTCGCCGAAGCGGCGGGATCGCTGATCAGCCGCGGCGTGCAGGCGCTCTGGGTGGGCGGTGACGTGACCGTCCTCGTCGCGTTGGACGGCGTGATTGCCGCCGCGAAAAAGGGCAGGATTCCGGTGTTTACCAATATCCCTCCGAGCGCTCAGCGAGGCGCTCTGTTCGATTTTGGCGCGAACCATGAAGAAATCGGCCGGCTCACCGGCGAGCTGGCGGCGAACATTCTCCACGGCGCCGATCCTGCCGCGATTCCCGTCAAGAATGTCGTCCCCGAAATGTTCATCGTCAATCCGGGCGCATTCGACGGCCTCCGCGAACCGTGGCGGCTTCCGGAAGAAGTCCGGCTCCGGGCCGATGCGGTGGTGGAGGGCGGGGCGCTCAAAAAATCAGCGCGCGCGATCCGGACGCCTGCCGCCGGCCGGATCTATAAAGTGGGCATCGCCTACTTCGGGCCGGATCCCGGCGTGGACTCCGGCATGCAGGGTTTGCTGGATGGTTTGAAAGATCTCGGCTTCGTCGAAGGAAAGAATCTCCAGCTCAAGAAGGCCCATGCGCAGGGCGAGATGGGCAACATCGCGAGCCTACTTCAAAACTTTGCAAACCAGGACCTCGACCTCATCGTGCCGATGACGACGCCGTTGCTGACCGGCGCCATCGGCCTCGTGAAAAAGACACCGGTGGTTTTTACGGTAGTTTACGATCCCATCGCCGCCGGCGCGGGTAAGACGCGTGAGGACCACGTGCCCAACATCACCGGTGTCGGCTCGTTCCCGCCAGTTCCGGATACGGTCCAGTTGATACGCGATGTCGTTCCCGGGGTGCGAAGGGTCGGCACCGTCTACAACAACTCGGAAACCAACTCGCGGAAAGTCATCGCGGTGGCGCGCGAGGAGTTCAGCCGGCATGGGATCACCCTCGAGGAAGTCGCGATCACGAATACGAGCGAAGTCTTTCAGGCCGCCCAGGTCTTGACCGGACGGCACATCGATGCCTTTTGGATCACCGGCGACAACACCGTGTTGCAGGCTTTCGAAGGCGTCGTGAAAGTGGCGGATGACCACCGGCTGCCGCTCATCATCAATGATCCCGAATTTACGGAACGCGGGGCGCTCGCCTGTGCCGGGCTCGGGTTTTATCAAAGCGGCCATGCTGCCGCCGCGTTGGCCGCCCGTGTGATGCTTGGCGAAGACCCGCGCCGGATTCCGATCGAGGAAGTAGCGGTCAAGAAACTCGTGCTCAACGACAACGTGGCCAGGAAACTGGGCCTGACGTTTTCCGCCGCGTTGCGGAAGGAGGCGTCCCTGTGAGCGCGCCATGCAGATAACGAAAGTCCAGCGCGGCGACATCGTCGAGCTCCGCATCACCGGCCGGCTGGACGGCTATTGGGCGGAACATCTGAGCACCGGTTTAGCTGACGTCGTTCGCGAGGGGGGACATCAGATTCGTGTCAATCTCTCGGACGTGTCGTTCCTGAGTTCCGCCGGCATTCGCGTGCTCGTGCAGTGCTTCAAGCAGCTGCGCGCGATCGATGGCTCCTTGGCCGTCTGGCACCCGTCGCAGCAGGTCAGCGAGGTGCTCAAGCTGGCCGGCTTACATGACTTGTTGGTCGCAACCGACGACACTGCGCCGGCGGCCGCCTCCTCCGTGACGCCGTCTCCCGGACGCCGCATCGAACGGGACACGCTGGCGTTGGACGTGTTTCCGCTTCCTGGGAACGGACAGATGACGTGCCGCTCGATTGGAGATCCGTCAAGGCTCGACGGCTGCCGCTTTGCGGCGGACGACCTGCGAACGCAGGCCGCCGATTTTCCCCAGGCCTCGCTGGCAGTGGGATTGGGTGCGTTGGGAAAGGATTTCGAGGACTGCCGGAACCGGTTCGGCGAATTCTTGTGGATCGCGGGCGCGGCCGCCTATCTGCCCACCGACGGGACGAACGTCCCGGATTACTTGATTTCGAGCGGGACCGGTCTGCCTGATTTGAAAGTGCTGTATGGTCTGACGTGTGAGGGGCCTTGGCGCTATCTCGCCCGATTCCAAGCCACGCGCAAAGACATCTCCGTCACGCTCAGCGCGCTGATGGACGCCTGCCTCGAGATCGCCGGGACCGACATGGCGGCGATCGCGATGGTGGCCGAATCTTCCGGTCTGGTGGGTGCGGCGCTCAAGCAATCGCCGGTCGGGGCTGCGTCAGGCACGGCGCCCTTTGGCTTTCCGGAAGTGCAGCAGTGGCTCTCGTTTACTCCCGAGCGTGCCTATCCCAAGACGTTGGTGCTCGCTGCCGGTGTAAGTGCCAGATCGGGTGCGAGTCCAATCGCGCCGCTGCTCCGGCCGTTCGGCGCTGAGGCGTTTCCCGCCGGCCATCTGCATGCCGCCGCCTTCTCGTACCGTCCGATCCGGAAGGGCCAGGTCGGCCTGGAGGAGACGGTGAGAGGACTCTTCGAGACCGAATCGCCGCAGACGCTGCTGCATCTGCTCCATGACGATCGCGAACGCGTCGGGGCGGGGCAAAGCGAATTCATCCAGGGCGCCTGTTGGATCGGCCCGATCGGCACCGTTCAGGGAGCATCGCGGACATGACGCTCGTGATCGGCGCGCTGACGATCGGCCTGATCCTCTCCGTCCTCGCGTTGGGCGTGTACATCAGTTTCCGCATCTTTGATTTTCCGGACATCACGGCCGAAGGATCGATCACGCTCGGGGCCGCCGTCGCGGCGATCTTGCTGGTCTCGGGAATCAACCCGCTCATCGCGACGACCGCGGCCTTTTGCGCCGGCATGGCGGCGGGTTCTCTCAC
>DATELB010000130.1:0-23887 GCA_035277085.1 Nitrospira sp.
GTCTCATTCTAGGCCCTCTTTCGGATGGAGAAGCTTGACGTACTCTCGCTCCTGTTTTCTGCCGTAAACATCCGTGAATCGCTCCTGCACGATAATGCCCTTTTCAGTCACCGCGCTGACGACTCCGCTGTTGGGGCCGACCCGAGTCCCTTTGCGAACGGAATATCCGTTCCCATCAGGCGTCTGAACCATGGCCGTGTACCCGTACGCTCCCCAAATGACGGCGATGAGATTCATATCGGTCAGGCTCACGCGCTGCAACGGCGGAAGCGTCGAATCGACTTGGCCCGGGGCCAACTGGGACAGCAGCGGAGCAAACGGATCACGCCGCCCGGCTGGATCGTAGCCGCCGACGGGGGGCATGTATGCACCGGGCGCAGTCTCCATCGCGCCGGGCATCGGAGCCGCAGCGGACGCCACGGAAGCCGGAGCCGCTTCCTTGGGAAAATCGGCCGCCGATGGCACTCTCACCGTGTCCTGCCGAAGGGGCGCGACTTGACGGAGGTGGGACGTGAGCCCGGCGGCGCCGGATACCGTTCCGGAGATCACGGGAAACAGCACGCTCCCGAACAGCGCTGCACCGAGGAGTCTTTTGCCGACATGCATCAGCATCATCCGTCCTTCTTCCCTCGAGATTACCGCCGCCTTCGGCGCGGCATTACTTGGGCGCGGCCACCGGCGCCGCCGCAGCCGCCACCTTGATATCCTGAGGCGCCGCATACGCAATGAGATCGAAAATCGTTTGGGTCACGACGCGGCCCTTTTCCGTCTTCGGCGTGCCCATCTTAAGATTTGAAACCGTGACGATTCTGGGCAAGCTGTTGATGCGATCGAAAAACAGAGCCGCCGTATGATAGCCTCCGGCGACTTCGACGTTGACCGGCAGCCGGACGAACAACTTCGAAGGATCCTCGCTCTTGGTACCGGGCTTCCATAGCTTGATGTCCAATCCAAGCCGAATGCCTAGATCCGAAACCTGCTTGAGGAGCATGACCGCTTCTTCTTCCGGAGGCAGCCGCTCCTTTTTCTTCGCCAACTCAATCTCCAGCTGCTTGTTGGCGGCAATCAACTCGTCGAGGTGCTTGACCTTGATGGTCAGGGTCTGGATTTCCGTATCCAGCTTGCCGATTTCACCTTGAAGGCCGGCGATCTCGGTCGATTTCGGCTCGACGACATAGTAGTAGAACATCACGATGATGCCGGCCAGGATGAGCACCACAAAGGCGACCTTCTGCATGAGCGGAATTGTGCGAAGGGCCTCGAGATTCATCGCCGGCAGTTTCATGCGCTATCCTTTCAGGCGAAATGCCAGCTTGAACTGGAACAGGCTGATCTGATTGTCCACAGCGGCCCGGCTTTCCTGCAGATTGATGTCGGTAAAATAGTCGGTGCGCCGAAGATTGTTGACAAATTCGACCACATCGTCGTTGGTCAAGGCCCGGCCTTCGAGTTCGATGTTTTGGCCGGTCACCCCTACTCTGACGAGCCAGAGCTTCAACGACTCAAGGCTTTGACTCACATGGTCCATGACCTTGACGGGGCCCACCCGCGACTTCTCGAGCTGGTCAATAATGCGGTTCTTGTCCTCAAGTTGCTTCTTGCGCGCCTCGAAATCAGAGACCTGCTTGACTTGTTCCTTCAACTGGGCCACCTGCTTCTCTTTATCGGCCTTTTCGGTCTGACGGGCGGCGATCTCGTCGTCGAGGGATACCGAATACCACCAGCAGGCGCTCAAGGTGATGGCCAACAATCCGACGCCGAGTAGCAGCTGCGCACGTACATCATACTGCGGCTTCGCCGGGCGCCCTTTTGGCCCAATCGACAATAAATTAATGCGAATCATCGGTCGCCTACCGATCTGAGCGCCAAGCCCACACCCACCGACGCCATGGGGGCGAGGTCGGCCAGCGCGGCCTGGTCGAAATCGCTTCCGGAGGTGTCGACTTCCGCAAACGGATTGGCGATCTCCACGACCGCGTGCATCCGGTCGCGTAACTGTTTCACGAGGCCGGCGACTTGGGCTCCCCCGCCGCAGAGCAATACTTGTTGCACATCGCCTTCGGTCACCGTCGACTTGAAGTAGTCAATGGTCCTGGCGATTTCGGACGCCACTTCCGCGTTGACGCTCTCGATGACGCTCTGCGCGGCGGCGGCTTGGTTATTCCCGGACGACTTGCCGCCCTTTTTCAACGCCTCGGCGTCTTCATACGACAGCCCGAGCTCACGCTGAATCGACTCGGTGTACCGGTTCCCGCCGATGGGGATGTCGCGCGTGAAAAGGGAGGTGCCTTTTGAGATGATGTTGATGTTCATGACGCTCGCACCCACGTTGACGAGGGCCGTCGTTTCGTCCTGAGACGTCGGATAGTTGATCGCGTGCATGTTTTCGATCGCGAACGCGTCCACGTCCATCACCATCGGAAACAGCCCAGCGCCTTTCACAAGCTCCGTGAGCTCGTTGATCTTGTCCTTTTTCGCCGCCACGAGGATGACCGACATTTCTCCTTCTCCCGCGGCATCACCCTCCGCCGGCGGCAGCACGTGAAAGTCGATGTTTACTTCGTTGATGTCGAATGGGATGTATTGTTCAGCGGCCAGCTTCACCTGGCCCTCCAGCTCATCGTCGGGCATGGGAGGCAGGCTGATCTTCTTAATGATGACGGCATGGCCAGAAATCGACACCGCGACCTGCTTCACCTTCACATTCAAGTCGTCGAAGAGCTCCTTGATCGCCGAAACGACCCGCCCTTCATCCATCACGGTGCCGTCGACGATGACTTCCGGCTCCAGGGGCTTGAATCCGAATTTCTGCAGCACATAGCGTCCGCGGTTTTCCTTCAACTGAACGAGCTTGATGCCGCTGGAGCCGATGTCGAGGCCCACCAATTGGCGCTTCGGCGTCAAGAGCGAAAGAATATCCGTATCGACGAGGCCTTTTAGGGAATTCAGCATACGTGCCTCAGACTGTACATGACTTCATTTCTAGCGCAAATCATTTTGCATTTTTCCAACATATCGGTGGTCGCAGCAGCGCCCAAACATGCTGAAAGCCGCTTAAGGAAAGGGCTTTCCAAGGCGCACCCTAAGTATAGTTGGTGTCTTCGCGCTGTCAAGGAAACGGCGTGACCTGCGCCACAGCCGCCCCCGCGCGTGTACGTAGCGCTCGCGCATACGCATGAGGCCCAGCTGGAGGGATTATTGCTTGCTGAGATCGCGGTGTGACAGCGTGACGTGATGGCCGGCGGAGACGAAGCTTTCTTGCAGCCGCTTGGCGATGACCACCGACCGGTGGCGCCCTCCGGTGCACCCGATGCCGACGTTGAGATAGCTGCGGCGCTCGCGTTCGAACAGGGGAATGAGAAACGTGAAGAAATTCTCCAACCGATCGAGAAACGCTTTCGCATCCGGATCCTCGAGGACATACCTGCGGACGCGAGGGTCTTCACCGGTGAGGGGCTTGAGATCCGGCACGAAATACGGATTGCGCAGGAAGCGCACGTCGAACAGCAGATCGATGTCGTACGGGACGCCGAACTTATAACCGAATGTGACCAACGAGATGGTGAGCCGGCGGACCGCTTGCTCGTGGCTGAAATCCCGGCTGAGCAGGTCCCTCAGGTCATGAACACTGAGGTTGGAGGTATCGATGATGCGGTCGGCATGGGCGCGGATCTCAGACAATCGCTCCTTTTCGAACCGAACGCCTTCAAGCACCGGCAGTTCAGGCAGCAATGGATGGGGTCTACGCGACTCCGAGAACCGGCGCACGAGCACGGCGTCGCGCGCTTCGAGAAACAGCAATTCCACCGAATGCCCCAGATCTTTGATTCTCTGTAAAATGCCCGTGAGATCGGCAAAAAATACCCGCTCCCTGATGTCGATGCCGAGCGCGACGTTTTTGATCTCGCCGCCCTGCTGATGACAGAGTTCGACAAAGGTGGGAAGCAGTGCCGGGGGCAGGTTGTCGACGCAGAAGTAGCCGACATCCTCAAAACATTTCAGCGCGTGGGACTTTCCGGCCCCCGAGAGCCCGGTGATCACGACGAGCCGCAGTCCTGCCATGACGACGCCCTTCAGGGATCAATCAACACGACGTGACCCGTCTCAGACCGCCTGAGGATCTGCAGCTTGCCCGACTCCGCACACGTAAACAGGACCATGGCTCCGGGATCTGAGTCCAGACGGTTCCGTGCCTCGCTTCGCGAGAGGACGGCGATCTTCGGTCGCACGATCTTGAACTCGTCCTGATCGTGCCCGGCCGGCGGCGGTGCGGATAATGCGGTCTTCGTCCGTCCTTTGTGTTCGACGCGCCGCTCCTTGTACTTTCGGATTTGACGGTCCAGACGGTCCGCCAACTGATCGACGGTGGCGTACATTTCTCTCGTCGACGTCTTTGCCTGGAACCGTTTTCCCCTGATCGAACACACGACCTCCGCCGTGTGCTGCAGCTTGGTCACGCTCAAGACAACCTCCAAGCGATCAAGCGACACGTCATAGCGCTCGAGCCGTTCGAACCGCGTCCGGAGATATCGCTTCAGCGCTGGCGTCACATCCATATGTCGGCCGGTGATCTTCATGCACGCGCTCCTCGACTGGAAATTCTGCAGCGTCTCGCCGACGGCTAGAAAAACCGCTTACGTTGAGTGGCCGGTGGGATGTTCTCCTCAGCCCGGTACTTTGCCACCGTCCGTCGGGCGATGAGAACCTGGCGCTCGCGCAACCGCGCGGCGATTTCCTCGTCCTTGAGGGGATGATTCGCATCCTCCTCCGCCACCATCTTCTTGATCATCTCCCGAACCGTCACCGAGGAAAGCATGTCGCTGGGCTGATCCGCGCGTTGCAGTCCGGCGTTGAAGAAAAATTTCAGCTCCAGCATGCCCTGCGGACAGTACATATATTTATTGGCGGTCACTCGGCTGATGGTGGACTCATGCATGCCGATGTCTTCTGCCACCTGTTTGAGCACGAGCGGCTTGAGATACTGGATGCCCTTTTCGAAGAACTGCTCCTGAAACTTGACGATGCTGGACACCACTTTGACGATGGTCTTGTTGCGCTGCTCGATGCTTCGGATCACCCACTGCGCGGCGCGCAGTTTTTCGTCCAGGTATGCCTTCGTTTCCGAGGAGCCTCCATCGCCGGTCGCCATCATCTGCTTGTAATACGGACTGATGCGCATACGCGGCAATCCATCGTCGTTCAACAGCACCACCCATTCGCCTTCGTTTTTGACAACAAACACGTCGGGCACGATCACGTAATTCTGCGTGTTGGAAAAAGGCCGCCCCGGCTTGGGCTCGAGGCCTTCGATGACCTTCGTCGCCTGGAAGATTTCGGACACGGTCACGTCGAGCGCCTTCGCAATCTTGGCGTACTGTTTCTTCTCCAAATCCTTCAGATGATGGAGGACGACCGCCTCGACGATCGACCCCTTGAGCGCACTCGGTCGGGCGCCCAAAGAGCCCATGGGACTTTTTCCCAAGTGGCCGAGCTGCAGCATCAGACACTCCGGGAGGTCCCTGGCCCCGACGCCGGTTGGATCGAACGTTTGGATGTCGTGCAGGACGGACTCGGCCTCGGCTTCGCTGAAGTCCGTGCCGCTGACGATTTCGGCCATCGGCGTGCGCAGATAGCCGTCGTCGTCAAGATTGCCGATCAAAAGACGGCCGATCGCTTTATTGCGCTCCGACAAGCCCGATAAGGAAAGCTGCCAGAGCAAGTGGTCTTCGAGGGACGCCGCTTTCGCAACCGTCTGCTCGTAAGAAGGGAACTCGTCAGAGGATGAAGACTGGCCTTCCCCGCCGCCCGTGCGGCGATCGCTGCCGAAGTACTCCTCCCAACCGGAGGCAGAAACTTCGTCCGGGCTGTCCCGTTCTTCCGGTGTGGAAGCGTCCGCCGTTTCTGTCGCTTCGGTCGGCGTCGACGCGGATGCCGCGGCCTCCTCGGCCTGTTCCTCCGCCGTGGCCGACTCGTTCTCTTCCACCTCCTCGGGCAATTCGTCCAGCAGTGGATTGTCCATGAGATGCTGCGCCAGGCTCTGCTGGAGTTCGAGGCGTGACAGCTGCAGCAGCTTGATCGCCTGCTGGAGCTGGGGCGTCATGATTAATTTCTGACTGAGGCGAAGATCGAGACGAAGTTTCATCGGGTGCGATACTCGATTAGAGGGTGAATCGTTCGCCCAAATAGACTGCGCGTGCAGTTTCACTCTTCACGATCACATCCGGAGACCCTGCTTCGAGCACCAGGCCTTCGTTGATGATGTAGGCGCGGTCGGTAATGGACAACGTCTCCTGCACATTGTGATCCGTAATCAAAATACCGATGCCCTTCCCTTTCAATCGGATGATAATCTGCTGAATGTCGGCGACGGCAATCGGATCGATGCCGGCAAACGGTTCATCGAGCAGCATGAATGTAGGATTGGTCGCCAAGGCACGGGTGATTTCCAGCCGCCGCCGCTCACCGCCGGACAGCGCATAGGCCATACTGGTTCTGATGTGTCCGAGATCGAGTTCGTTGAGCAGCACATCCACACGTTCCGACCGCTCCGCTCGAGAGTAATCCAGCATTTCCAGAATTGCCAGAATATTGTCTTGGACGGACAGCCGGCGGAACACCGACGATTCTTGCGGGAGATAGCCGATGCCGTTCCTCGCGCGCTTGAACATGGGCAGCGATGTAATCGGGGCACCGTTCAACATAATTGAGCCTTCGTCGGGCTGCATCAAGCCGACAATCATGTCGAAGATCGTCGTCTTACCCGCGCCGTTTGGCCCCAGCAGGCCGACAACTTCGCCGGCCGCGACTTCCACGGATACCCCCTTCACGACTTTACGCGAGCGAAAGCTTTTGACAAGTCCCTCCGCTCGAAGCAGCGCCCGGGACGCGCCAGGGCGTGCGATCCCATCCATTTCCGGCTGGACGCGGACCGCTTCGGTCACTTGCCGCCTCCTTCCGGCTCGATCCGCACGTGGGAGCCGCCCTCGACAACGGTGCGATCCTCACCGAGGAACATCGTGATGCGTTTGCCGCTGACTCTCGTGCCTTTGTCCCAGGCCACGGGGTCGCCGGTGAGGACGATCTTATCCTCCTCCCGATAGTACACCGCCTTCTGACAGGTGGCGTTGCCGGCGTCCCGCTCGATCTTCACGCGTCCGGTTGCTTCGATTTGCGTGACCGCGCGATTAGACACCGTATCAGGACCTTTGGCTGGCGCGACGGGCCCTTTCACAGTTTTCGTTTCGCCGGCGGGCTCCTGGTTCTTGAAGGACACGACCATCCTGTCGGAATACACCACCAGGCTGCCGCGCGTGAGCACGACCGCTCCATCAAAGACCGCCTGGCTCTCCTGGTTCTTGAAAGTCATTTTCTGCGAAATGACGGTCGTGCCGAGCGCCGGATCGGAAGCACCGTTAGAGCTTGGCTCTACGGCGCCCAAGGCGGCCGTCATCGTCGCCAATACCAGCGCGCTAAGAAGCAGGAGCCACTTCGACATGAACATCCTCAAGCACTTCAAATTCTTCCGTGTCGAGATGACCGAGGAGGCCTCGCCCTTTGACATCCAGCCCATGACCGACAATGCGAACAGGATCCTGGGTGCGAATCTCCCTCGTCTGATCGGTCCAGGCCAAGTGATTCGTATAGATGGTGTATCCGCTTTGGGTGTAAATCGCCAACGGTTCCGAGCGATTGGCTAAGAGAAAGTTCTTCGTTTCCGTATTCAGCGTCCCCTCGTCGCCATGAACGGTCAGCTCTCTGCCTTGCACACCGAACAAGGTGACGGCGACGTTGTCTAGAATGGCCTTTTTGTCCTGTTCGAAAAGACGCGCCTGCTGCGCATCGACCTGCCACTGAACCTTGTCCCCTTTGGTCTGAGTAAAGGTAAACTTTGAGATGATCGCGTCGGCCTGATTGATGGTTCCGGGCGCAGTGGCCGTAGGGGGCGGAGACGCGGTGGAATTCGTCATGAGCAGATAGATCAGTACGCACCCTAATAGGACACTGAGCCCCAACAACCCGCGTTGTGCCCAACGCTGCCACACGGCTTATTTGCGTTCCTTTTCTTTGGGAAAAAACGACTGGCACGATAATAGCAGGTGGCCGGATTCAAGTAAACTCGGACGCGGAAGAAGGAGCGCTGAGCGGATTGCCGGGAGTAGGTCCCGTGCGGGACCTACTCGGACTTTTCGGCCTTGGCTGCAGTCGGAGCGGATTTTTTCGCGGGTGAGGCCTCGGCTCTCGCCACCAGTTCGATTGCAACGAGTTCGGCGGCATCGCCGATGCGTCGTCTGGTTTTCACCATTCTGGTGTAGCCGCCCGGCCGGTCCTTGAAGCGTCCCGCGACGTCGCTGAACAGCTTAGAGACCACGTCCTTGCTCCGCAAAAAGCTGAGCGCCCGGCGGCGAGCCGGGAGGGATCCATCCTTGCCCAGTGTAATCATGCGATCGGTGAATCCACGGATTTCTTTCGCCTTGGCCTCGGTGGTTTCAATCCGCTCATGCTCGAGCAGCGAGGTCACGAGGCTCCGGAACAAGGCCCACCGATGCTTGGTCTGTCGTCCGAGTTGTCTGCCTTTTTTTCGATGACGCACGGTACCCTCTCTTACTCGTTCTTGGGACCGCTGCCGGAGGCCATCGCATCCAGCTTGACCCCGAGGCTCAATCCCATGTCCGTCAGGATTTCTTTGATTTCATTGAGAGACTTCTTGCCGAAATTCTTGGTCTTCAGCATCTCGGCCTCTGACTTTTGCACCAGATCCGCGATCGTCTTGATGTTGGCGTTCTTCAAGCAATTCGCCGCACGAACCGACAATTCCAGTTCGTTGACGCTGCGGAAAAGATTTTTGTTGATCTCCCGCTGGGCGTCTTCGCCGCTCAATTCGGCCCGGCCCTCCACTCTCGCTTCGGGATTGATGAAGATTTCGACGTGATCGCGCAAAATGCCTGCGGCCGTCGACAAGGCATCGCTCGGCGAAATCGTACCGTCTGTCCAGATCTCCAGCGTCAACTTGTCGTAATCGGTCATCCGCCCGACGCGTGCGTTCTCGACGTGAAAATTCACGCGCTTGATCGGTGAAAAGATCGAATCGATCGCGATGACGCCGATCGGGAGCCCTTCTTCCTTATTGCGCTCGGCCGGCACATAGCCGCGCCCGTGCTTCACCGTCATCTCCACGTCGAGCGTCGCGTCTTTATCCAGAGTCGCAATGTGTAGATTGGGCGTCAGGATTGAGATGTCGGCGTCGTGGATGATATCCGACCCCTTGGCTTCGCCCGGCCCTTTTTTCTTCAGCCGGATGGTTTTTGGCTTGTCGGTGTGCAGCGCCAGGCGCAGTCCCTTCACGTTGAGGATGATCGAAGTCACATCCTCCGTGACGCCGGGGATGGTCGAGAATTCATGCAGGACGCCCTCGATTTTGACGGTCGTCACAGCGGCGCCGGTCAGTGAAGACAACAGCACGCGGCGCAGGGCGTTGCCAACCGTCGTGCCGAAGCCCCGCTCGTATGCTTCGGTGGTGAACCGCCCGAAGGTGGCGGAAGCCGTTTCCTTGTCGACTTCAACGCGCATCGGAATCTGAAAATCTTTCATCGCCTTGATCATGAGTCCCCCTTCATCCTGTCAGCCGCCGCGCCTTCCCGCGATGCATTCTGCAAGAAGCCGGCGTTGTATGAAGTTGCGTTAGCGAGAATACAATTCGACGACCATCTGCTCGTTCACGGGCAGCGTAATCTGATCTTTCGTCGGCAGCGCGCGCACGGTCCCTTTGAAGCCGGCCTTGTCCAGTTCCAGCCATTCGGGAATCCCCCGGCCCTCGACGGACTCGAGTGCGGTTTGTATCGACGCGATGCTGCGGCTGCGCTCACGGACGGCGACCACATCGCCGGCGCGTACCTGAGATCCGGGGATGTTGTTCTTCCGGCCGTTGACCGTCACGTGGCCGTGGCCCACGAGCTGCCGCGCTTCTCTGCGGGACGCCCCGAAGCCGAGCCGATAGACGACGTTGTCCAGCCGGCACTCGAGCAGCCGCAGCAACGCCTCCCCGGTGACGCCCTGACGGCGCTCGGCCCGTTCGAAGACGCCGCGGAATTGCCGCTCTTGAAGGCCGTAGATGCGGCGGAGTTTCTGCTTCTCGCGCAACTGGGTGCTGTAATCCGAGATGCGCGGGCGCGCCTGGCCGTGCTGGCCGGGCGGATAACTGCGGCGCTCGATCGCGCACTTTTCCGTCATGCAGCGCGAGCCTTTCAGGAACAACTTTTCGCCTTCCCGGCGACACAACCGACAGACTGGGCCCCGATACTTTGCCACGTCCTCTACCTCCGGTTACCGGGCTCGGCCACGACGGTCTGCCCGTTGTCATATACCTTGGTGCTGCTCATCGTTAGACCCGACGCCGTTTGGGCGGCCGGCACCCGTTGTGGGGAATCGGCGTGACGTCGCGAATCAGGTTGATGCGCAGGCCCGCCCCCTGCAGCGAGCGGATGGCCGATTCACGGCCGGACCCCGGTCCGTTCACATAGACATCCACCTGGCGCATGCCGCTTTCCATCGCCTTGCGGGCGGCCGCTTCGCCGGCGCGTTGTGCGGCGAACGGGGTGCTCTTTCTCGACCCCTTGAAGCCTTGGTTGCCGGCGCTCGCCCACACGACCGTATTGCCGCTCATGTCGGTGATCGTCACAATCGTGTTGTTGAAAGAGGCCTGGACATGAGCAATTCCGCTCTGCACGATCCGGCGTTCCTTCTTTTTTCCCTTTTTCACGCTCATGGCAAACTCCTAATTCCTGAGATTACGCCGTGGGAGCCGGACGGGCGGCCGGTTTCGGCTTGCTGCCGACTCCGGCACGGCGGCCCTTCCTCGTGCGTGCGTTGGTTTTCGACCGTTGACCGCGAACCGGCAGGCCCTTCCGATGGCGCAAGCCTCGATAGCTGCCGGTGTCGATCAGGCGCTTGATGTTCATCGAGACGGTTTTTCGCAGATCGCCTTCGACCTGAAAGTCCTGATCGATGATCTCGCGGATCTTGACGATCTGATCTTCGCTGAGATCCTTCACCCGGACGGCCCCGTCGATGCCGGCCTTTTCCAGGATCTGGTGGGCCGCCGCCCGCCCGATTCCGAATACATACGTCAGGCCGATATCCGACCGCTTTTCCCTGGGTAAATCGACTCCGGCAATGCGTGCCATAATTCCTCCTACCTTCCCTGCATCTCTTAAGCTCTTTGACGACCGGGCTGGAGGAGCGGGAGTCTCACCCGCCCGCCCTCAGCGCCGACAAGGCGAGCGCACGGAGGCTCACCAGCTTGCGGTCGCGCCATTACCCTTGCCGCTGCTTGTGCCGCGGATTCGCACAAAGGATGCGGACCACTCCCCGGCGGCGTACGACCTTGCATTTCGCGCAAATCGGCTTGACCGATGATTTGACCTTCATGAGACTTCAGACTCCTACTTGAACCGGTATGTGATTCGCCCCCTCGTGAGGTCGTAGGGCGACATTTCCACCGTGACCTTATCCCCCGGAAGGATGCGGATGAAGTGCATGCGCATTTTCCCCGAGATGTGCGCGAGGATTTTATGACCGTTGTCGAGTTGCACGCGAAACATGGCGTTTGGAAGGGTTTCCAGCACGGATCCTTGGATCTCGATGATGTCTTCCTTCGCCACGAACCGTTATCCTTTCGTCTGACGTGTCACAATGCGCTCCTCAGAGCCGGCTCAGCACGACCGCGGGACCGCTCGGCTGAATCGCGATCGTATGCTCAAAGTGCGCTGACAGACTGCCGTCGACCGTCACGGCCGTCCACCGGTCCTCCAACACCCGCACGGCCGACCCGCCCATGTTCACCATCGGCTCGATCGCCAGCACCATTCCCGCCTGCAGGCGCGGGCCCTGTCCGGGCCTTCCGTAATTCGGAACCTGCGGCTCTTCGTGCAGCTGCCGGCCGATGCCGTGTCCGACGAATTCCGTGACCACCGAGAATCCGGCCGCTTCCACATGCCGCTGGACCGCGTGAGAAATGTCCGACAACCGGTTGCCGACCGTCGCCTGCTCGATCGCCAGCGCGAGCGATTCTTCGGTGACCCGGACCAACGTGGCCGTCTTCTCCTCGATGCGGCCGACGGGAACCGTGACTGCGGAGTCGCCGTAAAATCCCCCGACGATCGCCCCGAGATCCAGCCCGATGATGTCTCCCTCCTTCAACGCCCGCTTGGAGGGAATGCCGTGCACCACCTGCTCGTTCACCGACGCGCACAGCGTCTTCGGATAATTGCGGTATCCCTTGAACGCCGGTATCGCGCCCCTCGCTCGAATCTCCGTTTCGGCCAACCGGTCCAGTTCGTCCGTCGTGATGCCGGGCTTGACTGCGTCTTTGAGGACGGCCAGCGCTTCAGCCACCACCCTCGACGCCTTTGCCATCACGGCAATCTCGTCTGGCGTCTTGAGAATGATCATATTGCGCTGTAGGGCGCCAACACGCCGAACAGGGCTTCAAAGACCTCGTCCATGGAGCCGGAAGCGTCCAGTTCGGAAAGGAGCCGCTTATGGGCGTAATACTGGATCAACGGCGCCGTCTGTTCCTCATAGACCTTCAGTCTTGTTTCGATCGCTTCCGGCTTGTCGTCGCTCCGCTGAACCAGCCGTTCGCCGCACCGATCACAGGCGTCGCCCTTTTTCGAGGGCGCGAACTCCACATGATAGGTCGCCTGACACTTTGGGCAGCTGCGCCGTCCGCTCAACCGCCGGACCACGTCTTCCCGCGGCACCTGGAAGTTCACCACTCGGTGCAGAGGCCGCCTCGTGGCCTGTAGCACCTTCCCAAGTTCCTCGGCCTGCGGCACCGTCCGGGGAAACCCGTCGAGCACGAAGCCGTTTGTACTCTCCGGCCCGGCCAGCTTGTCGCGCACGAGCCCGATGACCACGGCGTCGGGAACCAGTTGTCCCTGATCCATGTACCGTTTCGCTTCGCGCCCCAACTCCGTCTGATTTCGGACCGCGTCGCGCAGGAGATCTCCGGTCGAAATCTTCGCGATCTTAAACTGCGCCGCAATCCGGTCCGCTTGCGTACCCTTGCCGACACCCGGCGCCCCGAGGAAGACGACGCGCATCTGTCTTCACCCGCTCCGGCCGCGGAGGGGGCCCATGCCCTTCCCCAGAAACCCTTCGTAATTGCGCATCAACATGTGAGACTCGATTTGTTGCGCCGTATCCAGTCCCACACCGATCACGATCAGCAGCGACGTGCCGCCGAAATAAAACGGCACGTTCAGCTTGTAGATCAAAAATTCGGGGATGACACAAACGATCGCCAGATAAATCGCCCCGGCGAACGTGATATGCGTCAGCACCTTGTAGATATAGTCGGACGTCCGTTGACCCGGACGGATTCCAGGAATAAACCCGCCATACTTTTTCATGTTGTCCGCCATATCCACCGGGTTCAGGACGACCGCCGTGTAAAAGAAACAGAAAAACAGGATGAGCCCGACGTACATGAGCGTGTACAGCAGCGACCCCGGCGATAGTTGGGCTCCGATCGCCTTGATCCAGGGAGTCTCGAAAAACCCTGCGATCGTCGCCGGGAACGCGATGATCGACGACGCAAAAATCGGCGGAATCACGCCGGCCGTGTTGATCTTCAATGGAATGTGCGTACTTTGTCCGCCATACACCCGCCGGCCCACGACGCGCTTCGCATACTGGACCGGGACCTTGCGCCGGCCGCTCTCGAGAAACACAATGGCGGCAACGACCCCGACCATTAACGCGGCAAGACCCACGAGCAGGAACGCGTTGAGCTGACCGATCTCGTACAAGTTGTACGTCTGCGCAACGGCCGACGGCAGACGCGCGACGATGCCGGCAAAAATGATCAGCGAGATGCCGTTGCCGATCCCCCGTTCGGTAATCTGCTCGCCCAGCCACATCAGGAAGCCGGTGCCGGCCGTCAGCGTGATGACCGTCATCAGCCGGAACGCCCAGCCCTTGTCCAGGACGAAGGCGCCGCCGTTCATCTGCTCGAGACCGATGGCGATGCCGAATCCCTGAATCAACGCGATGCCGATCGTGCCGAACCGCGTATACTGGATGATCTTTTTGCGGCCGCGCTCGCCTTCCTTTGCGAGCTTCGACAAGTGCGGAACCACCACCGTCAACAGCTGCAAAATAATCGACGCGCTGATATAGGGCATGATGCCCAGCGCGAAAATCGTCAGCCGTGAGAGCGAACCGCCGGAGAAGATATCGAGAAACCCGAGGAGCGCCCCGCCCTGCTTCTGCAGGAACTCGGACAACGCCTCGCCGTTAATGCCGGGCGTCGGGATGTGCGCCCCAATGCGGTAGACAACCAGCATTCCGAGCGTAAAGAGAATCCGGGTCCTCAGCTCGGGAATTTTCAGGATATTCTGAAAGCTGGTCAGGAGCCGCTCAAACACCTGGGATAACCTCGATTGACCCTCCCGCCGCTTGGATCTTCGCCTCCGCTGATTTGCTGAACTTGTGTGCCTGGACGGAAATCGCTTTCTTCAGTTCGCCGTTTCCCAGAATCTTGATCGGCAGCGTGACCCGCCTCACCAGGCCCGCATCGACCATGGCCTGAGGCGTAATCATGCCGGTCGTCTCAAGATCGGCGAGTCGTTCGACATTGACAATCGCGTATTCCTTCCTGAACGGATTCGTAAAACCGTACTTGGGAACACGGCGGATCAACGGCATCTGCCCGCCTTCGAATCCCGGCTGCTTGCCGCCACCGGAGCGCGCCAGCAACCCTTTATGTCCCTTCGTCGCCGTTTTTCCATGGCCGGAGCCCGGACCACGGCCGATTCGCTTGCGTTTTTTCTTGGCGCCCTTCGCAGGCGCGAGTTCGTGTAGTTTCATGATGGCTGCACTTCCAGAAGGTAGCCCACGCGATGGATGAGTCCCCGGACTTGCGGCGTGTCGGGCCGCACGACCGATTGCCGGATTTTCCGCAACCCGAGGCCGCGCAGCACGAGGCGATGACGCTGCGGGGTGCCGATGGGGCTTCGCTTCAACGTGATGCGGACGCTTTGAGCCGGCGCTTTGGCGGTCTTCGCGGCCGTCATGACGCCATCGCTCCGGCCTGGAGTTCCTCGCCCCGGCGCAATCGCATGACCTCATCCGGATGCCTGAGCTGCGTCAGACCATCAAGCGTGGCGCGGACGGTGTTGAACGGATTTCCCCGGCCCAACGTCTTCGAAATAATGTTGTGGGCCCCGACGAGTTCAACCACAGCGCGCACCGCCCCGCCGGCGATGATGCCGGTCCCTTCCACCGCCGGTTTGAGCAGGACGTGCTCGCCGCCGAACAAGCCGTGGACCTCATGTGGGATCGTGCCCGACTTCAGCGGGACATGAACCAGATTTTTCTTGGCCTGCTGCACGGCCTTCGCGATGGCCACCGGCACTTCCGCCGCTTTGCCCTTGCCGATGCCCACCCATCCCTGTCCGTCGCCCACGACGACCAGTGCGCAGAAATTGAACCGCTTGCCGCCCTTGACGACTTTTGCGACGCGGTTGATGAATACGACCTTATCTTTGAGGCTCAGTTCGTCTGGATTGACTCGCACGCTCGTTGCTCCCTTCGTGACCTAAAATTGCAGCCCGCCTTCGCGAGAAGCGTCCGCCAGCGCCTTGATCCGTCCGTGGTAGAGCCTGCCGCCGCGATCAAACACGACTTGTTGGATTTTGGCGCTCTTGGCACGCTCGGCCAGCAGTGCGCCCACGGCCTTGGCCGCGGCGATGCTGCTGGTGGACTTCAGCGTCTTTCGCAAGGATTTGTCCAGCGACGAAGCGGCCGCCAGCGTGGTGCCCTTCAGGTCGTTGATGATCTGCGCGTAGATATGGCCGCTGCTGCGGTACACGTTCAGCCGCGGGCGCTCGTCCGTCCCGAAAATGCGCTGACGAACGCGCTGCTGGCGCCGGGCGAGTTGATGTAATTTTGCCGCACTATTCATGATTCACCCTACTTCCCGGTCTTGCCTTCCTTCTTCCTCAATACTTCTCCCGCGTAACGGATGCCCTTTTGCTTATACACGTCCGGCGGCTTGATCGCTCGAAGGTTTGCCGCAACCTGGCCCACCAACCGTTTATCCGCGCCCTTGATGTTGATCAGGGTCTGCTTGTCGACCTTCACATCGATGCCGGCGGGCACCGGGTACTGCACCGGATTGATGTACCCGACGTTGAAGCTCATCGTCCGGCCCTGAATTGCGGCCTTGTAGCCGACGCCGGTGATTTCCATGTTGCGTTCGTAGCCTTTGGTCACGCCATGCACCATATTGTTCAATTCGGCGCGGACCAAGCCGTGCATCGCCCGGATTTTCCGCTCCTCGCTCGAGCGTGTGACGAGCACCTGTCCTTTGTCGACGGTGACGCCGATACCGGGTTTCAACGTCCAATCAAGCTTGCCGAGCGGGCCCTTGACGGAGACCACGGATCCCGTGACTTTCACGTCGACGCCGGTCGGAACAGAAATAGGCTTTTTCCCAATGCGTGACATCTCTGTTATCCTTCTTGCTGGGCGCCTCGGCCTACCATACGGCGCAGAGCACTTCCCCGCCCAAGCCGGCCTTGCGGGACGCCTGGTCGGTCATAATGCCTTTCGACGTCGAGAGGATGGCCATCCCGATCCCATTGCGGACACGCGGAATCTCTCTGGTTCCCACGTACACGCGCCGACCTGGCTTGCTCACCCGCTGCATACCCGTGATCATCGGTTGGCCTTCGCCGACATACCGCAACGTGACTTTTATGACCGGGTGCCCGTCTTCCGTGGCTGCTTCGATGCCGTGGATGAATCCCTCGGTCTGCAGCACCCGCAGCACTTCACGCTTCAGCTTTGAGGCCGGCATCGTCACGACATCATGATGACGGCGGAAGCCGTTGCGCAGCCGCACTAAGAGATCACTGATCGGATCGGTTACCATACGAACCCTTTCACCACGTTCGGCGTTTCTACCAACTGGCTTTCCGGACGCCGGGGATCTCCCCCTTCAAGCTGAGCAGCCGGAAGCAGATGCGGCACATCTTGAAGCGCCGCAGATACCCGTGCACGCGCCCGCACAAGCCGCAGCGATGATACCCGCGGGTTTTGAATTTCGGCTTTGCGGCCGTCTTGTTTCTGAGCGCCAGTCTCGACACGTCTAACTCCTTCGTTCGATGTTAGGTCCTGAACGGCATCCCCAACTGCGTGAGCAGCGCCTTCCCTTCGTCGTTCGTGCGCGCCGTGGTCACAATCGTGATGTCCATGCCGTGAATCGAGGCGACCTCGTCGTATTGGATCTCAGGGAAAATCAGTTGCTCTTTGAGTCCCAGCGTATAATTGCCCCGGCCGTCGAACGCTTTCGGAGACACGCCCCTAAAATCGCGAATGCGGGGCAGCGCAAGCGTGACCAAGCGGTCAAAAAATTCGTACATGCGCCGGTTCCGCAGCGTGACCTTGGTTCCGATCGGCATCCCTTGGCGAAGCTTGAACCCCGCGATGGCTTTCTTGGCTTTCGTGACCACCGCTTTCTGCCCGGTGATGGTGCCCAGCTCCGTCGCGGCGCCTTCCAACAGTTTCACGTTTTGAATCGCTTCGCTCATGCCGACGTTCAGGACAATGCGCTCGAGCTTCGGCACCTGCATCACGTTCTTATAGCCGAACTCCTTCATCAGCGCCGGCACGACGCGCTCTCGGTAAGCGTCACGCAGGCGCGGCTGAAACTTGGATTCCTCGCTCCCGTCGTCGAGCACTTGAGGGGCCTTGCCGCCCTCTTTCTTGCCCGGCTTTCCGGCGGGTTTTCCGCCGCCCTTCGCTTTCTTAGGATCTTTTGCTTCCGCCATGGTTGTCCTACTCGACGATTTCGTTCGATTTCTTGCTGAACCGCACGCGCCGGCCGTCCGCCTGCACCCGAATGCCCAGCCGCGTGGGCTTCTTCGTCACCGGGCACAAGAACATTACGTTCGAGATCGCAAGCGGCGCCTCTTTCTCCAGAATGCCGCCCTGTTTGACCTTTTGATTCGGCTTCGTGTGCCGCTTGATCATGTTCAGCTTTTCAACAACGATTTTTCCCGCCGAGCGGTCGACGGACAGCACCTTGCCTGACTTTCCCCGGTCACGGCCGGCAATGACGACCACCGTGTCCCCTTTGCGAAGATGACTTTTCTGCAGCGCGTGCACGTTCACTCCTGCGTCGGTTAAAGGACTTCGGGCGCCAGTGAAATGATCTTCATGAACTTCTTCCAGCGAAGCTCGCGCGCGACCGGCCCGAAGATGCGCGTTCCGATGGGTTCGCCTTCTTTGTTGATGAGCACGCAGGCGTTCCGGTCGAACTTGATGTAGGAGCCGTCCTCGCGCCGGACCTCCTTCGTCGTCCTCACGATCACCGCCCGGCTGACGTCGCCCTTTTTGACCGTCGCCTGCGGAATCGCCTCTTTGACCGCGACGACGATGACGTCGCCCAATGACGCGTACCGGCGCTTCGAGCCGCCAAGCACATGGAAACACATGGCCTGCTTCGCGCCGGAATTGTCAGCCACATCCATATATGTGTAGTTCTGAATCATGATGCCGTCTACCCTCGCCGGGCACGCCCCCGCTTAATCCACTCGCCCTTTTTCTAAAATTTCGACCACCCGCCAGTGCTTGTCTTTGCTGATGGGCCTGGTTTCGATCATGCGCACGCGGTCCCCGATGCCGCAGGCATTCTGCTCGTCATGGGCCTTGAACTTCGTCATGCGCCGGAGCACTTTGTGATAAATCGGATGCACTACCTGACGCTCGACCGCCACGACGACGGTCTTGTTCATCTTGTTGCTGATGACGCGCCCCACCCACTCTCGCCGCTTGACTTCGCTCTCAGCCATGCTGTCTACCTTTCGCCGCTAAGACGTCTTCTGCCGTTCCGCCCGCTCGATCTCGCGCTGCACGGTTTTCACCTGCGCAATCGACCGCTTCGTCTTTCGAATCTGCATGGGATTTTCCAGGCGCCCCGTGCCCAATTGAAACCGCAGATTGAACAATTCCTGGCTCAACTGCTTGGCCTTTTCGGACAGTTCGGCGCCGGTCATCTGTCTTAAGTCTTTCAGGTCCATGTCCGTCTCGTGCTTTCCTTGCGAGTCCTAAAACTCTCCGCGCGTCACGCATTTCGTCGCGATCGGCAGCTTATGGGACGCCAGCCGGAACGCTTCGTGCGCAATGTCGGGAGTGACTCCCCCCATCTCATACAGAATCCTGCCCGGCTTCACGACGGCGACCCAATATTCCGGATTGCCTTTGCCTTTGCCCATGCGCGTTTCCGCCGGCTTCTTGGTGATCGGCTTGTCGGGAAAGATTCGCGTCCAGACCTGGCCGCCGCGCTTCACGTAGCGCGTAATCGCGATGCGCGCCGCTTCGATTTGGCGGCTGGTGACCCATCCCGGTTCCAACGCCTTCAGGCCGTATTCGCCGAGGGTAATGTGGCCGCCACGATAGGCCTTGCCCCGCATGCGGCCCTTCATCATTTTTCTAAATTTGACTTTTTTCGGTGCTAACACAATGTCCTCGTTGCTTACCCGAGCCGCCGTTCAAATGCCGCCTCAGGCTTGAGGGGCTGCGCCGGGAGAATCTCGCCTTTGTAGATCCAGGTTTTGACGCCGATTTGTCCCATGGTCGTATGCGCTTCGGCAAAGCCGTAATCGACCTCCGCGCGCAGCGTGTGGAGGGGCACCCGGCCCTCGCGGTACCACTCGGTCCGCGCGATTTCGGCGCCGCCCAAACGGCCGGCGATCATGATCTTGATGCCCTGTGCACCCAGCCGGAGCGCCGACTGCACGCTGCGCTTCATCGCGCGGCGGAAGGCGACCCGTTTCTCCAACTGCGTGGCCACATTTTCACTGACGAGCTGCGCATCGAGTTCGGGCTTCTTGATTTCCCGCACGGTGATATAGACCTGGCCGCCGTACTGTTTCTCGAGTTCCGCCTTCAGCTTGTCGACTTCGGCGCCCTTGCGTCCGATGATGATTCCAGGCCTGGCCGTATGGATGATGACCCGCGTCTGATCTCCCGAGCGTTCGATCTCCACCTTGGCCACGCCCGCGTGAAAGAGCTTTTGCTTCACGACCTTGCGGATCTTGATGTCCTGATGGAGCAGCTTCGCGTAATCCTTGCTGGCGTACCAGCGGGAGCTCCATGTGTAGTTGTATCCGAGCCGATAGCCGATGGGATGTGTTTTCTGACCCATACGATCCGTACCTCAGTTCTGCGGCGGCTCATTGCCGATCCGCTCAGTGTTCAGGCCCGTGACTTCTCCTGGACGCCCCGCGCTTCCACGACGACGGTGATGTGGCTCGTCCGCTTTTGAATGGCGTTGGCCCGTCCCATCGACCGCGCGCGGAAGCGCTTATAGATGGGGCCGCAATTCACAAAAGCCTTCGAAACCCGCATTGAGTCGCTGTCGCCTAATTCCTTTTGCTCGGCGTTGGCCACTGCCGACCGCAGGACCTTTTCGATCACGCGCGCCGCATGCCGCGGGAGATGCTTAAGCATGGCTAACGCCATCGGTACTTGTTGACCGCGAATCATGTCGACCACCGGCTTTGCCTTCCGTGGCGCGACCCGCACAAATCTCAATACTGCCCGTGCTTCTGCCATGGGTAAGATCCTATTTCAGTGCAACCGCTTTCTCTGTCTTCGCCTGCCCGTGGCCCTTGAAGAAGCGCGTCGGCGCGAACTCGCCCAATTTATGGCCGACCATGTTCTCGGTCACGAATACGGGAATGAACTTCTTTCCGTTGTGCACGGCGAACGTATGCCCGATCATGTCAGGGACGACGGTAGACCGCCTCGACCAGGTCTTGATGATTTTCCGGTCTTTCGTTTGATTCATCTGCTCGACCTTCTTCAGCAGATGGTCGTCGACAAAGGCGCCCTTGCTAATCGATCTAGGCATTGCGCACTCCTGACTTGCGGCGGGCGATGATGTACTTATCCGTTTTCTTGTTCTGCCTCGTCTTGTAGCCCTTCGTCGGCAGCCCCCACGGAGAGACGGGATGCGGATTGCCCTGGCCCGACTTGCCTTCGCCGCCGCCGTGCGGATGGTCCACCGGGTTCATGACGACGCCGCGCACATGCGGACGGCGCCCCAGCCAGCGCGTGCGACCGGCCTTGCCGATGTTGATGTTTTCATGGTCGAGGTTGCCCACCTGGCCGACCGTCGCCATGCAACTGGCAAGGATCCGCCGCATTTCACCGGACTTCAGCCGTACCTGCACATAGTTGCCGTCCCGTCCCATGACCTGCGCAAACCCGCCGGCGCTGCGGATCAACTGGCCGCCTTTTCCGGGCTTCAGCTCGATGTTGTGAATCGTCGTGCCCAGCGGCATGTTGGCAAGCGGAAGAGCGTTTCCCGTCCGCACCTCGGCATCGGCACCGGATTGCAGCACATCGCCGACCTGCAAACCGATTGGCGCAAGAATGTAGCGCTTTTCGCCGTCCTTGTACGTCAGCAGGGCGATTCGTGCCGACCGGTTGGGATCGTACTCAAGCGCGGCCACCTTCGCGGAAATGCCGACTTTGTCCCGGCGGAAGTCGATCTTCCGATACAATCGGCGATGCCCTGCACCGCGGAACCGCACCGTCGTCCGTCCGTCATTGTTGCGGCCGCCCGTCCGAAGGTGAAACGAGGTCAATGCTTTTTCGGGGCGCTTCTTCGTCAATTCTTCCGTCGTGACGATCGTCATGCCTCGGCGGCCCGACGTCGTTGGTTTGTATGCTTTGAGTCCCATGCTTTGTCCTTATCGTCTCGCGAATCGGCTACGCGCTTTCGTACAACTCGAGCTTCTCGCCTTCCTTCAATTTGACGAAGGCCTTTTTCCAATCGGAACGTTTTCCAGAGAACCGGCCCAAGCGCTTGATCTTCCCCTGCACGTTCAAGACGTTGACGCGCTCGACTTTGACTTTTAAGAGCGTCTCGACGGCTTGCTTGATCTGGACCCGATTCGCATCCGGATGGACCAGAAAACCCACGGTGTTGCTGCTTTCCCGCAGGGACGTCACCTTTTCAGTCAGCAACGGCTGAATGAGCACGCTGTGAAGATCGACTTTCATGCCCAGGCCTCCTTCACGCGCGCCACGTCCTGCTCGGCAATCACGATCGCACCGGCACGGACGATGTCATAGACGTTGAGCCGGTCGGGGGTAACCACATTGACGGTCTGCAGATTGCGCGCGGCCTGCGTCAAGCCCTCCCGCCCGTCACCGGCGATGATCAGGATCCGATTTCCTGCGGCAAACTCTGTCAGGGCCTTGGCAAGCAGCTTCGTCTTCGGCTTCTCCAACGAAAGATTCGACAAGACGAACAGCTGTCCCTCGCTGACCTTCGAGGACAAAGCGCTTTGCAGCGCAGCCCGGTATTTCTTTTTGGGCATGCTGAAGGCATAGCTCCTCGGCTTGGGGCCGAACACCGATCCGCCATGTCGCCATACGGGAGACCGAACCGAACCCGCCCTCGCCCGTCCGGTATGTTTCTGCTTCCAGGGTTTCTTCCCGGATCCGCGCACTTCACCACGCCGGAGCGTCGATGCCGTGCCCTGGCGCTCGCAGGCCTGCTGCATGACCACCGCCTCATGCACGAGCGTCGCGTGCGCCTTGCAGCCGAAGACCTCCGCTGGCAGCTCTGCGGATCCGACTTTTCGCTTGTTGAGATCGACCACGTCAACCGTCGGCATGCCTATCCCTTCTTCGATTTCCTGACGATGAGCAGCCCGTTCGCCGCGCCGGGAACGGCGCCGCGCACGAACAGCAAATTTTCATCGGGCCTTGACTCGATCACTTTTAGGCGCTGGGAGGTCACGCGCTCGTCTCCCATGTGTCCCGGCAAGGTTTTTCCCTTCCAGACCCTCGAGGGAAAAGAGCTGGCCCCGATGGAGCCGGGGGCGCGGTGGAACATGGAGCCGTGCGACTCCGGGCCGCCCGAATAATGGTGCCGGCGCACGACGCCTTGGAATCCCTTGCCTTTCGACACACCGATGACATCGACCCAGTCGCCCTTTTTGAAAATGTCCGCTTTGACCGTCTGCCCGACCGCCACGTCGCCGTCCTTCTTAAATTCTCGCAGCACCCGGCTCGCGGGGGCCTCATGCTTCTTCAGATGACCCAATTCGGCCTTGGGCAGCTTGCGATCCTTGACCTGCCCGAACGAAAGCTGGACCGCCTCATAGCCGTCACGCTCCTTCGTCTTCACCATGACCACACGGCAGGGACCGGCTTCGATGACCGTGACCGGCGTCAGACGAGTCTCGTCCAGCATCTGCGTCATGCCAAGTTTTTTGCCGAGCAATCCATTTGTCATAACTTGATTTCCACGTCGACGCCGGCGGCCAGATTCAACTTCATGAGCGAATCCATCGTTTCCGGCGTCGGCTCCATGATGTCCATCAGGCGCTTATGCGTTCTGATCTCGAACTGCTCGCGCGCCTTCTTGTCGGCATGCGTGGCGCGCTGTACGGTAAATTTCTCGATCCGCGTCGGCAAGGGAATAGGTCCCACGATCTTGGCCCCGCTCCGGCGGACCGTTTCCACAATCTCGGCCACCGACTGGTCCAGTACGCGATAATCAAACCCGCGGAGTCTGATCCTGATTCGCTGATCGACCTTCACCATGCAATCCCCTATTCGTTTGCCGCCTTAAGCCAGAATTTCGGTGACGACGCCGGAGCCCACGGTCTTGCCGCCCTCGCGCACCGCAAAGCGCAAGCCCTGGTCCATCGCGATCGGACTGATCAATTCCGCCGTGACGCTCACGTTGTCCCCGGGCATCACCATCTCCACGCCCGGATTGAGCGACACAATGCCCGTCACGTCCGTCGTCCGGAAGTAGAACTGCGGCCGATACCCGTTGAAAAACGGCGTATGCCGC
>DATELB010000131.1:0-39356 GCA_035277085.1 Nitrospira sp.
ACTTTCGCGGGAGTCACTTCGGCATATCCCCAAAGGATGGCCATGTGATTCGTGCGTTCACCGATGCGATAACGAAGCTCGCCGATGCGCAACGTAGACAGGAAATGGCAATGCCCGGGCAACACGCCGAAGTCGCCTTCCGACCCGGGAGCAATGACTTCATCCACCTCCTGACTCAGGAGTTGCTTCTCAGGCGTCACGACCTCTAGGAGTATCTTTCCGGCCATCGCTAAGCTTTCACGCCCATTTTCTCGGCCTTGGCGATTACTTCCTCGATCGGTCCGACCATGTAAAACGCCTGTTCGGGCAGGTGATCGTATTTCCCCTCCAGGATTTCCTTGAAGCTGCGTACCGTGTCTTTCAGCTTCACATACTTTCCCGGTGCGCCCGTAAAGGCTTCCGCGACGTGGAACGGCTGAGAGAGGAAACGCTGAATCTTCCGGGCGCGGGCCACAATCCTCTTGTCGTCTTCCGACAATTCATCCATGCCGAGAATGGCGATGATATCTTGGAGGTCCTTATACCGCTGCAAGACCGACTGGACACCGCGCGCAACCGTGTAATGCTCCTCTCCGATGATCTGGGGATCGAGAATACGGGAGGTAGAGTCAAGCGGGTCGACCGCCGGATAAATGCCCAACTCTGCGAGTTGCCGCGACAAGACGGTGGTGGCATCCAAGTGAGCGAATGCTGTTGCCGGAGCGGGGTCCGTGAGATCATCGGCCGGCACGTAAATGGCCTGGACCGAGGTAATCGATCCACGCTTTGTCGAGGTGATTCGTTCCTGAAGCGTACCCATCTCCGTCGACAGAGTCGGCTGATACCCGACGGCAGAAGGCATGCGGCCCAGCAACGCCGAGACTTCCGAGCCCGCCTGGGTGAATCGGAAGATGTTATCGATGAAGAGCAGGACGTCCTGGTTCTCCTCGTCGCGGAAATATTCCGCAACGGTGAGGCCTGTGAGTCCGACCCGCAAGCGTGCGCCTGGCGGCTCGTTCATCTGCCCGTAGACGAGGGCGGCCTTGGACTTGGTGAAGTCATCAGGATCGATGACTTTCGATTCCTGCATCTCGTGCCAAAGGTCGTTCCCCTCGCGGGTGCGCTCGCCGACGCCGGCGAATACGGAAAATCCCCCATGGTGCAGGGCGATGTTGTTGATCAGCTCCATAATGATGACCGTCTTGCCGACACCGGCGCCGCCGAACAGCCCAACCTTTCCACCCTTGCTGTACGGCTCCAGTAAATCGACGACTTTGATGCCGGTTTCGAGCACTTCGGTCTTTGTTTCTTGGTCTTCAAGCTTCGGCGCCGGCCGGTGAATCGGGTAGGTTTTCTTCGCCTTCACGGGCCCCTTTTCGTCGACGGGCTCGCCCAATACGTTGATCAGACGGCCGAGCGTCTCACGACCGACGGGAACGGATATGGCTGCCCCCGTGTCCTGCACATCCATGCCGCGCGTCACACCATCCGTCGAGGACATAGCCACGCCGCGCACGCGGTTTTCTCCCAGGTGCTGGGCGACTTCGAGGGTCAATCGCACGGCGGGTTTGCCGGCGGCCTTGTTCTCTTCCTGGTTGACCTTGAGCGCGTTGTAGATGTTCGGCAACTGGCCGGGTGGAAATTCGACGTCGACGACGGGACCAATGACTTGGATGACTTTACCTGTGCTCACTGTTCTTCTCCTTCTTTTCTGCAGCCGGCCGTGTTCGGGCGGATGGCGCCGACCCGGGCACCCGCGCTAGTGCGGCAGGTCCCGCTGAAATTTATTTCAATGCTTCGGCACCGCCGACGATATCCATGAGTTCTTTGGTGATGGCCGCCTGTCTGGTCTTGTTGTAATACAGGGTCACCTTTTTGATCAGCTGCCCAGCATTGCGCGTGGCGCCGTCCATCGCCGCCATGCGCGCGCCGTGTTCGGCCGCCGCGGATTCCAAGAGAATGCGATACGCCTGTACCTGGAAATGCTTCGGGACCAAGGTATTCAGGAGGTCGGATTCGTCTGGTTCATACAAGTAACTTCCGCCGGTCGTGCCCTCGCCTTGCGCCGTCCCGAATTCCGCCTGAACGTCTACCGGAAACAACTTCTCGACGATCACACGTTGCTGAATGGCGGATTTGAATTCGTTGTAGACGACGTAGAGTTCATCGAACGCGCCTTTTATAAAACTATCAGTGAGATCACCGCCGATGTCGAGGGCGTGCTCAAAGGTCAGTTTGTCGAATATGCCTGTCCACTCTTGCCGGATCGTCCATGAACGGCGTCGGAAATAATCTCGGCCCTTCCGACCGACGATGCTCAAACTCACTTGTAGTCCCCGGGCCTCAAGCTGCCGGACGAATTCCGAAGTTCGCCGCACAATGTTGCCGTTGAATCCGCCGCACAAGCCGCGGTCGCTCGTCACCACCAAGACTTCGACGCGTTTGCCGTCGCGCTTTTGCAGCAATGGATGGGCAAAGCGGTTGACGCGCTGGCTCAAATTCCCGACGACGCCCCGCATTCGATGGGCATAAGGCCGCGCAGCCAGAATACGATCCTGCGAGCGCTTGAGCTTGGCCGCCGCTACCATTTTCATCGCCTTCGTGATCTTCTGCGTATTCTTGAAGGCGGCGATTTTCCGTCTGAGAGATTGCAGGCTTGGCATGCGCTCCGATGAAAACGGTCCCCAACGTCGTTCTCTACGCCGTACGCCTCAGGCGTTGGGCTCCCTGCGGCCTCGTTGGGTAGCCGTCGTGTTCGGCCGCAGGGATAACGTCAGTGTGTTACTTCGCGCCGTATCCCATCTTCTGCTTGAAGGTGGTGATGATTTCCTTGAGGCGCGCGCCGACCTTGTCGTCGATTTTCGAGATGCTGACGATTTCCTTCTTCACATCGGGGTAGTGCTGCTGGACGTAGCGCAGATAATCCGCCTCAAATTGCTGCACTTTGTCGACGGGGACATCGTCCAGATAGCCGTTGACGCCCGCATAGATCGACAGGACCTGGTCGGCTACCGGCATAGGCTTGTACTGACCCTGCTTGAGCAGTTCAACCATGCGGACGCCGCGCGCGAGCTGCATTTGCGTCGCCTTGTCCAGTTCGCTGCCGAACTGAGCGAAGGCTGCCATCTCGCGGTACTGGGCGAGGTCCAAGCGCAAGGTGCCTGCCACCTGCTTCATGGATTTGATTTGGGCAGAGCCTCCAACGCGCGACACAGAGAGGCCGACGTTGATTGCCGGCCGGATGCCCGAATAAAAGAGATCGCTGCCGAGATAGATCTGGCCGTCCGTGATCGAGATGACGTTTGTGGGAATGTAGGCCGACACGTCGCCTGCCTGCGTTTCAATGATGGGGAGCGCCGTCAGACTTCCGCCGCCCAGCTTATCGCTCAGCTTGGCTGCCCGCTCGAGCAAACGCGAGTGTAAATAAAAGACGTCTCCAGGATAGGCTTCACGCCCGGGGGGCCGTCGCAAGAGTAACGAGAGCTGACGGTAGGCGACGGCGTGCTTCGAGAGGTCGTCATAAACGATCAAGGCGTGCTTGCCATTGTCCCGGAAGTACTCGCCGATGGCTGCACCCGCGAACGGCGCCAAGTACTGCATCGGTGCGGCATCGCTGGCCGTCGCTGATACGACCATGCTGTATTCCATGGCATGGTGTTCTTCGAGGGTTTTGACCACCCGCGCGACCGTCGAGCGTTTTTGGCCGACCGCGACATAAATACAGAACACGCCGAGGCCTTTCTGATTGATGATCGTATCGACGGCAATGGCCGTCTTGCCCGTTTGCCGGTCGCCGATGATGAGCTCACGCTGACCGCGTCCGATGGGGATCATGGCATCGATGGCCTTGATGCCGGTCTGCAGCGGTTCCCGCACGGATTGTCGTGTGTTGACGCCGGGCGCGACGACCTCGATGCGCGAGGAATGTTGTGATTTGATAGGGCCCTTCCCGTCGATCGGCTGTCCGATGGCATTGACGACGCGGCCGATGAGGGCCTCGCCTACGGGCACTTCCGCAATGCGACCGGTGCGCTTGACCGGATCGCCTTCTTTGATGCCGACGTCGTCGCCCATCAAGACGGCGCCCACGTTGTCTTCTTCGAGGTTCAGCGTGATGCCGTACAGACCGCCGGGAAATTCGAGCATTTCGCCGGCCATCGCGCCATCCAGGCCATAGACCTTCGCGATTCCGTCTCCAATTTGGATGACTGAGCCGGTCTCCTTGACGTCGACCTGCTTGTCGAAGCCCTTGATCTTCTCTTTGATGATTGCGCTGATTTCTTCAGCCTTAATCTGCATGGGGACTCCTTAGCTCACAAATGGTCAGTCACGTGTCAGCAGCGACTGCATGGCATTCAACCGCCCACGAACGGTGCTGTCCACGACGATGCTGCCGATATGGATTTGCAGGCCTGCGAGATGCGTTGTATCCGTCTGAAAGGTCACCTCGACTTCTCGCTTCAGCGTCTCCCGTAGGCGCGATTTGATGCGGTCTTGCTCGCTGGAGGATAACGCCACTGCGGAAGACACGAGTACTGGCTGTGTGCCCTTCGACCGGTCGACCAGTTTCGAGAATGCGTCTGCAATTTCGGGCAAAAATCCGACGCGGTTTTTTTTCACCAGTTGACCGAGAAACGCCTTGCCAGTGGGCGGACAGTCGAAGCGGCCGGCGAGATCCGACAACACCCCGATTTTGTCGTCGACGCCGAATGCCGGCGAGGCGATGACATGATGAAGGGACGAGGATTCTTTCAAGGCCTGCGCCAGGCCCTTGAGGGTACCCCGCGTCGCTTCGATGTGTGATGGATCGAGAAGCTCGAAGAGCGCCTGAGCGTAACGTCGCGCAACTGTCGTTTTTGTCACTGTCCTAATCCACTCATTGGCAATTTGGGCAAACGGGATGCTTCCGTGCGGAATGCACGAAAATCGGCGCGCAAACGTAGCATTGGGCAGTGGGAACTGTCAATAAGACGGCGCTGGCGAGGGCCTCAACAAGGCTGGATGATGCCGCCCCCGAGGACGTCGTCGCAGCGGTAGAGCACCGCCGATTGGCCGGGGCTGAGGGCGCGTTGGGCCGAGTGAAAATGAACGCGCAAACTGTCGCCGCCGTCCGGTTCGACGGTCGCGGGGGCGGCGGGCGTGGCGTATCGGACCTTGACGGAGACTTCCATCTTCCCTTTCAGGAGTGAACGGTCGAATACATTCAGATCCTTAACCAGGCATGTGGAGCTGAGCAACGCTTCTTCAGGACCAAGGACGATCGTGTTTGTCCGTGCCTGCACCTGCTGGACGTACAGCCGCTGCCCGCCGGCAATGCCCAGGCCTCTGCGCTGTCCCGGCGTGTAAAAGGCAACGCCGTCGTGTGGTCCCAAATATCGGCCATGCGCATCGATGAACGTCCCCGGCGTTTTTGCGGAAGGCATTTCCGTTTCGATAAACGTCCGGTAGTCGCCATGGCTGACGAAGCAGATCTCCTGACTCTCCTTGAGCTCTTCTACGGGAAGGCCGAGCGCCTGGGCTTCGGCCCACACCTCCGACTTTTGCATCCCACCCACCGGAAAGCGGAGCCGGGGCAGCCAGTTTGCGTCGATCCGGTATAAAAAATAGCTTTGGTCCTTTTTCTCGTCCAGCGACCGCCGGAGGATCACTGCGCCGCCCGACTGATGGACCCGCACGTAATGCCCGGTCGCCACATATTGAATACCGCGTTGGTCGGCGAGTTCGATGAGGCTCCGCAGTTTGACGCGCTCGTTGCAGCGCACGCAGGGATTCGGCGTCGTTCCGCGGGCATAGCCCTGCAGGAAATCATCGATCACCGCTTCGCGGAACAGGCGGCGCTGATCGACAACCTCGTAGGGAATGTTCAGCCGCTGCGCCACAAACTTGGCAATTCCGATCTTGCAGCAGCCGCGTTCCTGCCACTTTTTCGAGGCGGCGACATGCTCGTCTTCATGTTCCCAGACCTGAAGGGTCACGCCGCGGACATCGTACCCTTCGCGGACCAGAAGAGCAGCGGCAACGGAGCTGTCGACCCCGCCGCTCATTCCGAGCAGGATTGTTGGTTTGTTCATAGGCCCGTATTGTACTGGCCGCGAGCGGAAAGGGCCAGAGGCAAGCCGGGCAGCTCGTGGGGGCTAGGATGCGATCGAAACCGGGGACGGTTCCGACCAGGCGCGCATGCCCATGTCGCACATGCCGTGGAAGTGCGATCCTTCCTCGATGGCGATCAAGGGCGTACGGATGTCGCCGACCAGCACGCCTGGCTTCAAGATTTGAATTTTTTCGACGGCCGTGATCGTGCCGTTGATTTTGCCGCTGTTCATGAGCACGCCGGCTGAAACGACACCCTTGATGATGGCGTTTTCTCCGACAATCAGAGTACCCGTGGTGTGAATCTCACCTTCGACCCGACCATCAACCCTCACCGTGCCCTCAAAGTTGACCACGCCTTTGAAATCGACGTCCTTGGCGAGGAGGGTGAAATTTTCGAAATCCGGCTCTGACTGCTGCTCGCTATGTTCCCTTCGTGCCCACATGGTGCGCCTCCGGTGGTCTAGATGAATTTGCTTAAGCCACTACTCTCCACTCGCCCGTTTCACGATTGGCGGGGGTGTCATGGCCACGGGATGCAGCGCCGCTGCGTCGCGAGGACCCTGGGCCATCTCAAGGCCTCCATTGAACAAGACCCCGTCTTCGATCGAGAGCATGGGCGTCTTCATGCTTCCGTTGAACACCGCGGGAGCCCGTAATTTCACCCGCTCCTTCGCAGCGATGTCGCCGGTGACCTTTCCTTTGCAGACGATGGTTCCGGCGGTCACCTTCGCCTGAATAACGGCTTCATCGCCGATCAGGAGGACGCCGTCGGTATGAATTTCACCGTCGAGATATCCGTCAATGCGCACGGTGCCGCTGTAAGAGATCACACCTTTAAACTCCACACCTTTTCCGACAAAGGCGATGATGTCTTCACCCGCGTCAGAGCTGGGGACGGCGGCCGCCGCGCCCTCTTCGGATGCGCCGTCAGCGGCCCGTTTTGCGTCCTGCTTTTCCTGGCCCCACATGAGCAACCCTCCAAATGTTCCGTGACAGCGATGGCAAGATCTGTTCGTGTTCGGATGTCAGCCGTACGAACAAACACTGCCACCGGTCGGTCGATTTGGCAACAAATATGCAGATTATTTCAGGAGGCCTGAGAGGTACGGAGAGGGGAACTACTGAAGCAGTTGCTCGAGAAGACCATCGAGCTCGGCGGGTGAAAAATAGTGGATGACGACCTTGCCTCCTCGCTTGCCGTTGTGCACGGACACTTTCGTTCCAAATCGTTTTTGCAACCGCTCTTCGAGATCGAGAAGCGGCGACCTCCGCAGCTCTCGGGCTTGGCGTTTCTTGGCGGTGACGCTCGAGGCAAGCATTTTTTCCGTGTCTCGCACGGAAAGGTTTCGCGCAATGACGAGCTGCGCGAGGCGCAGCTGTTCGGTTGCGCTCCCCAAGCCCAAAATGACCTTCGCATGGCCGGCAGAAAGCTGGCCGCTCTCGATCAGTTGTTGCACTTCGCTTGGGAGATTGATGAGACGAACGACATTCGCGATTGAAGACCGCTCGCATCCGACGCGTTGCGCAATGATGTCCTGAGTGAGTCCAAACTCGTTCATCATGCGCTGATAGGCGCGGGCCATTTCCATCGGATTCAGGTCTTCCCTCTGTAGATTTTCCACGAGCGCGAGCAGGATGGATTCTTCATCGCTGCAGTTCCTGATCACGGCTTGAATGGTTTCGAGTCCCGCTTCCCTTGCGGCGCGCCAGCGGCGTTCTCCGGAAATCAGTTCATACATTCCGTCGCCTTTCCGCCGTACGAGCACCGGTTGGAGAAGTCCGCTTTGCTTGAGTGAAGCAGCGAGTTCCGCCAATTCCTGAGGCGAGAACGTTTGCCGGGGCTGATAGCGGTTGGGCACGATCGCTTCGATGCGCAGATGCTGAACCTCGGGCAGCTCGGGCATCGGCGCAGGCTTTGTCGTGGGTAGTAAGGCGTCGAGTCCTCTACCGAGCGCTTTTTTCTCCATGGGCGAGGAACTCCTTTGCTAAAGAGAGGTAGGCCTGCGCGCCGGCCGAGGCCATGTTGTAGAGAAGGACCGGCCGCCCGTAACTGGGCGCTTCGGCAAGCGTGACGTTTCGCGGGATGGTCGTCTGATACACGAGGTCTTTGAAATGTCCCCGGACTTGATCGGCAACTTGGCGCGCCAAGCTATTCCTCACATCGAACATTGTCAATACAATGCCTTCGAGGGTGAGACCAGGATTCAATGATTGCTGTATTCGCTCAATACTCCCGATGAGGCGGCTTAACCCCTCCATGGCGTAATACTCACACTGGACTGGAATCAGTACTGAGCGTGCTGCAACGAGGGCATTTACCGTCAAAATGCCGAGCGCAGGGGGACAATCGAGAAAAATAATGTCGAACGATGAATCTAAGCCATTGATAAAATTGAGTAAAAACTTCTCTCTCTCCTCAATATTCACCAACTCGATCTCGGCCCCGGCTAGATCGGCGTTCGCTGGGAGCAGCGATAGTCCACTGACCTCAGTTTTTTGGACGGTTTCTTCGAATTTAACGTAATTAATCAAGCAATTATAAACAGTCTTGTCCAGCGATCGCGGGTCAATTCCTAGCCCGCTCGTCGCATTTCCCTGTGGATCCATGTCCACCAGTAGGACGCGCTTCCCTTGAACGGCAAGCCCAGCGGCGAGATTCACGGAGGTCGTTGTCTTACCCACTCCTCCCTTTTGGTTCGCCACCGCAACGATCATCGCCATGGATTTTGTTATGCCTCTCCGCGCAACTGTTCCACGTGGAACATAGCGATCAGGTCGCTATTTTCGTCAACACCGTGACCACCCGGCTTCCATGATTCAACGGCAAGGAAAAATCGTGGTGAGCTACCAGGCGGAACAGGCTTGAAGTACGTTCTGCTGCCTTTTCTGTTTGGTAGAGCAACAGATGTCCACTCGGCTTTAAAATGAGCGCTGCGGCTTCGATAATCTCCTCCAAACGCAATGCACGAACGGCAATAACATCCGCTAGCAGATGAGACTCGTCTGCCGCATACTGCTGCAGCGCTCCTAAGTAGACGGACACGGAATCCAGCTTAAGCGTTCCAAGGACGGAGCGAAGGAATGAGCATTTTTTGACCGAGGGTTCGACTAAGACGAGACGCAAATCATTCCTTACAAGCTTTAAGGGGATGCCCGGAAATCCAGCTCCGCTGCCAACATCTATGACGGCGCTTGATAACGGAAAGTTAAATGCCTTCAAGGCCGTCAGTGAATCCACAAAATGCTTTGAGACAACTTCAAACGGGTCGGTAATGCTGGTGAGATTCGTTGTTCGATTCCACGTGAGCAATAGGGACAGATAAACCAGAAACTGCTCGGCTTGGTGCTCGGTGAGACTGATGTCAAGCGCTCTCGCGGACGCAACAAGGAACTCGTGCAGGGCACGCTCCTGTTCCACGTGGAACAATTACGTGAAATGATAAAAGAGGTCAAGGCCCATTTTACGAAAGTTGGACGCTACGGAGAGACGGAATTCGAAGCGACGTATGGGGACGCATTAATTCCGTGAGGCTTTCGTTGGAACCTCTCGAGAGCGACGAGCAGCACTGAGATTGCGGCGGGAGTGACACCCGAAATTCGTGACGCTTGTCCGATGGAAGCAGGGCGCACACGTTTCAGTTTTTCTTTCACTTCAGTGGAAAACCCCAGAATGTGGTCATAGCAAAAAGCTGAGGGAATGGTCCTGTTTTCCAACTGCTTAAATCTGCCGATCTGTTGAATTTGCCGTTTAATGTATCCGGCGTATTTAATTTGAATTTCAACTTCTTCAATGATTTCCTCGTCTTCACATTTTTCCAACCCTAGAGAGTCCATGAGCGCTTCGTATGTGACGCCTTGCCGCCGTAGCAACTGCGCGGTCGAACAAGGACCGGCCACGTCATCGATATTCGCCGTGACCAATCGCCTTTTTGTTTCCTCATTCAGGCGAGGCTTTGTCCCTTCCAACTTACGGATCTCGTCGTCAATCTTACGCCGTTTAAGACAGAACTGCGCGTAGACATTATCAGGAATCAGTCCAATTTCCCTGGCCTTGTCGGTCAGGCGGAGATCTGCATTGCCGTGACGCAGGAGAAGACGATACTCGGCTCGAGAGGTGAACATCCGGTAGGGTTCTCTCGCGTCTTTCGTGATCAAATCATCGATAAGCACGCCGATGTACGCTTCGGAGCGGTCGAGCACCAGAAGCGGCTGGTCCCGCAGTTTGAGTACGGCATTAATGCCGGCCATAAGTCCCTGAGCTGCAGCCTCTTCATAGCCTGACGTGCCATTGATCTGTCCGGCATGATACAGGCCTTCTACCAGTTTCGTTTCCAGCGTCTGATGAAGCTGCCGCGGCGGGAAATAGTCATATTCAATCGCGTACCCCGGCTTCAGCATCCGAGCCTGCTCAAGACCGGGAATGGTCTTCAGAATGGCTGCCTGCACATCGACCGGAAGACTCGTGGAAATTCCATTTGGATAAAACTCTGGCGTGTCCAAGCCCTCTGGTTCGACGAATATTTGATGGCGGGACTTTTCTGCAAAACGCACGACCTTGTCTTCAATCGATGGACAATAGCGCGGCCCCACCGACTCGATCACCCCGCTGTAGAGCGGCGATCGGTCCAGATTCCGGCGGATGATCTCGTGCGTCTGTTCACTCGTGTACGTCAGATGGCAGTCCCGCTGCGGCGTCACGATCCGGTCCGTCCGATAGGAGAACGGCGGCGGCGGATTGTCTCCGGGCTGCGGCGTCATGACCGAGAAATCAATCGAATCACGGTCCAAACGAGGCGGTGTGCCCGTCTTCAACCGGCCGACTTCAAAACCCAAGTCCCTCATGCAGTCGGAAAGATGCTCGGCCGACACCTCACCGGCACGGCCCGCGGGAAAGTGATTGAGGCCGATATGGATTAATCCCTTAAGGAAAGTACCTGAAGTCAGGATCACGGCCTTGGCAGAAATGCGCTGCCCGCCGTCCGTCACGACTCCAGTGACCCTCGAACCCTCGACGACAAGCCGGTCGACGGTTCCCTCACCGATCGTCAACCTCGCTTGGCCCTCCAGTGTCTGCCGCATCGCCTGCCGATAGAGCGCCTTGTCGCATTGCGCCCGCAACGCACGGACAGCGGGGCCTTTACTGGTGTTGATGAAGCGGAATTGAATGCCGGCCCGATCCGTATTGACGGCCATCTCGCCGCCCAACGCATCGATCTCCTTCACGAGATGGCCCTTGGCGATGCCGCCAATAGCCGGATTGCAGGACATCTGCGCGACCCGGGCAGGATCCATCGTCAAGAGCAGCGACTTCGCGCCCATCCTCGCCGCAGCCAAAGCCGCCTCGCAACCGGCGTGTCCCCCGCCAACGACGATGACGTCAAACGATTCCGGCACCGTATGCTCCGCTATTTCCCCACACAAAACGTGGAAAAAATCTGCTCAAGGATTTCATCGGTCGTGATCGCTCCCGTAATTTCTCCCAAGGCATCGGCAGCGGCCCGCACGTCCACGGCCACAAATTCATGCGCCATCGCGGTCGCGGCCGAGCCCTTGGCCTGTGCCAACGCCTCGCCGGCTCGAGCCAACGCCGCATGATGCCGCACGTTCGTGACCATCACACCCTCTGTCGCGTCACTGCCTGCCCCAATCAATTGGGACCGGATGGCCGCTCGGAGCCGATCAATGCCTTCGCCGGTTTTTGCCGATATGGCCACGCAGGCGGCCTCCGATCCAGTTGCCGCCGGCTCCACGGTCCTGGCGAGATCGGTTTTGTTGATTGCGATGACGTGCTTGCCAGCGGCGGCCTGCTCAACGAGGGCCCGGTCTTCCTCAGTCAGCGCTACAGCGCCGTCGACCACGACGACTTGCAAGTCTGCTTGTCTCTGCGCCGATCGCGACCGCTCGATGCCTTCGCGTTCCAACGGGTCCTCAGTTTCCCGGATCCCGGCCGTATCGACAAGGGCGATGATCAGACCATCCAGATCGATCGACTCTTCGATGGTATCTCTGGTCGTTCCCGGGACAGGGGTGACAATCGCGCGGTCTTCCTTCAGCAGGCGGTTGAGCACACTCGACTTCCCGACGTTTGGCCGTCCGGTGATGACGACACGGGCGCCTTCCCGCAGCAGCCGGCCCTCGCGTGCCGTGCGCTCCAAACGGCGGACCACCGCGGCGACGCCGTCGATGGTTCGTAGCAATTCTTGTCCTTCCACGAGCTCGATGTCCTCACCGACGAAGTCAATGCCCGCTTCCAGTTGCGCGAGAAGGTGCAACAAGGCCTCTCGTGCCGCATTCACTTCCTGCGCGAGTTCACCCCGCAGCTGGCGTTGGGCGGCCGAAAGGCTCGCGGCCGATTTCGCGCGAATCGTATCGAGCACCGCTTCGGCCTGGGATAAGTCCAGTCGTCCGTTGAGAAAAGCCCGTTTGGTAAACTCACCGGGTAATGCCATCCGGGCGCCTGCTGCCAGGCAGGCCCGACAGACCAGAGACAACACGAGCCAGCCTCCGTGAGACTGGATTTCGACGACATCCTCGCCGGTGAAAGAGCGCGGCGCCTTCATATAGACGACAAGCGCCTCGTCAAAGACTTCTTGGAATTGTGAGAGGTCTCCGCCAAGCGTTTGACCGCTGTTCGACGATGACGGAAGGCGCACGTCGCCGAGGTAAAGGGTGTGGGAAACGGCCGACGCCAGCCCCTGTCGCGAGCGGAGGCGAACGACTCCCTCAGCCACGGCTACCGCACGGCTGCCGCTCAGGCGGACGATGCCGATGCCGCCTTCACCGGCCGGGGTGGCAACCGCACAGATGGTGTCTTCGAGGCATCCGCTCAGCATGCGCGCGGACTCTCATTTCGCGGGTTCGATGATAAACGGCCGGTTCGCGTAGAGCCGGTCGGTCAATACCTGCTGTCCTATGGTCAGCACGTTGTTGGTGAGCCAATAGAGCACGAGTCCGGCCGGAAAATTGACGAAGAGAAACGTCATGAACACAGGCAGGACCAACATGATTTTCGCTTGCGTCGGATCCATCGTGGTAGGCGTGATCTTTTGCTGGATGACCATAGTGGCCCCCATGATGATCGGCAGCACGTAGTACGGATCCTGGACCGACAGGTCGGTAATCCAGCCGACGAACGGGGCCTGCCGGAGATCGATGGTCATATAGAGGATATTGAAGAGCGCGACGAACACCGGCATCTGGAGCACCATTGGCAAACAGCCGCCTACCGGGTTCACTTTATAGTCACGATACAGCTTGATGAGCTCCTTGTTCAATTTGTCGCGATCGTCTTTGTACTTTTCCTGCAGCGCCAGCACTCTGGGCTGGATCATCTGCATCTGCTTCATGGATTTGTAGCTTTTGTATTGAAGCGGAACAAAGAGCAGCTTGATGCCCATCGTTAGCAGAATAATCGTCACGCCGTAGTTGTGCGTGTAGTCGTTGAGGAAGCGCAGGACGTAGAAAATGGGCTTGGCCACGGCCTTCACGACGCTCCAGCTGCCGAAGATAAACCAGCCGAAATCGATCGTTTCCTCCAGGCCGACGTTCAGCGATCGAAGCGTGTCGTATTCTTTTGGACCGGCATACAGTTGCAGCGCCGTCGTCCTGCCGTCGCCCGCGCCGGGCATGCGCACGCCCGCCGATACCAGTTTCTCGCCCTCCTTCTTTGCCAGTGCTGCACTGGCACCCTGCGGCATCAGCACTGAGAGAAAATACTTGTCTTGTAGTGCAACCCACTGCACCGCTCCTTTGCGCTCAAGCTCCGTGTCCGGCGTTTCCTTTTCCACTTTCCCGTCCACGAGAGACGCAGAACCGATCAAGCCGATAAATCCGTCACCCCATTCGACGATGCCGAAGTTCGTGCCCAGCACCACGTCATATCCGCCGGACAGTCCTTCGACGGTGAGCGCCACGTCGACGAGGTAACTTCCCTGGTGGAACGTGAGACGCTTCATGACCGTAAGCTTCGAGGCAGGGTCGTGAAATCGCATCGTCACGTGCCCTACGGGATGGGCGCTGTCGAGACTGGTTATGTCTGTGTCTATGGTATACAGTCCTTCCCGAAGCACTTTGTCTGAGGTTTGCTCCGAGGTGGTGATCGACAACGGTTCCTTGAAGCCTGCGCCCTGATGGACGAGTTGGACGGGTTTCTCTTCCGGAGGAGCCGTGTGAAAGCGCTTGAGTTCCCAGCTGGAAATCACACCGCCGCGTGCTCCCACAGCCACCCGGACCACGTCCGTTTCAATTACGACCGTCTGGTCGCGGGCTTCTGTACTCGCTGCCGGCAGGGAAGGCTCGCGGGAAGTGGCGTCCTGCTTCGTGGTGACCGGAGAGCCGGGAGCGACTTTACCGCGGTCTGAGGATCCCAGCCCCGGATCGGCGGGAGTGCCTACCCCGTCGGCCGGGGCCTCCTGGTTAACGGCTCCCGGCGGCATCAATCCCAGTTGCTTGAGCAGCAGATCGTAGCCCAAGATCACTGCCAGCGACAGGACGAGAAAAACTACGACGCGCTTTTCCATACTATTCCCCGTGCCTCACACCCTTGCCCGTGATCGGATCGTATCCCCCCGGATGGAAGGGGTGACATTTTAAGAGACGCCATAGGGCCAAGCCGCTTCCCCGCACAACCCCGAAATGTTGAATGGCCTGGCACGCATACACCGAGCACGTCGGCTCGAAGCGGCAGGCCGGGCCGAGCCAGGGAGAGATGCAAAATCGATAGGCCGAAAGAATGGCCACGCAGATTGTCTTCATCACGATTTCTCCCGAGCGTTGAGCAATCCTTGGCGCCGCAATGTCGTGCGCCACAGGGTCTTCAACTCTTCAAATGGAAGGACAAGCGCATCCCGCTTCGGAAACACCAACAGCGCGTGATCGGCGGCCAACTCCCCCCGGATTTGCCGTGACAACTCGCGAAACACGCGTTTCACACGGTTACGCCGGACCGCAATGCCGAAACGTCTGCCGACGACGATGCCGATCCGGCTTGCTTGAGGATCGGCTGTCCTGGAAACGAGTAAATTAAAACAGGCCGTAGACAGCCGACGGCCGTGCTGCTTGACATGTTCAATATCGCGGCTGGCTCGAAGAAAGAAGGAGCGGTCTCCTACACCTTGCGACATCGTCCGGCTCATTGAGGCCCGGGCAGGACCCGCTGGACTCCTGCGTTCCGAGTTCGGCCGGAGCGCTCCATGATGCTCTGGGAAACGTCCCTGCTTGAGGAAAACAAGGGGGGCGGAAGTCCGTGGGCGCGGAGGCCTACACCGTCAAACGCGCGCGGCCTTTGGCTCGGCGACGGGCCAACACTTTCCGGCCGTTCTTCGTGCTCATGCGTTTGCGGAAACCGTGTTCTCGCTTCTTTTTGAGGTTCGACGGCTGCTGAAACGTAAACGACATACCGGTCATCCTTTCAAACCGAAATTTCTAAGCAGAATTGCGATTGAACGTTGCATTATAGGTACGGCTCCGTGACCTGTCAAACCAACGATTCCCGTCGACGCTCCTCCTGCTGATCGGTCGGAAATGCGTCCAAGTCGCTGATCTCTCATTCAGATTGAGGCGCTTTTGTGGACGTTTCTGCAAAAATGGACTAGACTGCCTCAGACTATTCGCCTGTACACGTGTGGGCGGCGCCATAACACGTTGCAGAACAAGCATTTTGCGAAATCGGCGCTTCGCAGCCGCTCTGGCACTATCTTTGCGAAAATCGAACAGATTCCGCTTCATCTGCGCGTCGATTTCACAGCGCTATGCGGATTAAACCGTCCACTAACTCAGACTAACTCAGAAGGAGCGTATATGAAAGTCCGCCATGTTCTGTTGTCGATAGTGGGAATGTGCCTGCTAACGAGCGGCTGTGCGCAGCCTCCCGCTGACCAAATCAACGCCGCGGAGCAAGCCGTTAAAGAGGCTCAGCAAAGCGGTGCCGCCACCTACGTGGCCAACGACTATGCCAAGGTCGAAGGCCTGCTGGCGGCGATGAAAACGGAGGTCGCAGAACAAGAAGGTAAATTTGCCCTGCTGCGTGATTACGGAAAGGCCGAGCAGCTCGCAGCTTCGGCCAAGGCTGAAGCCGAGCGGGTGAAGGCCGACGCCGCCAAAAAGACCGAGGAAGCGAAGTTTGCCGCATCCCAGGCCCATCAGGCCGCGCAAGCCAGCGTCGCCTCGACGATGGACCTCGTCGCCAAGGCCCCGGCAGGTAAAGATCGCGCCGCGCTTGAGTCCATCAAGGCGGACGCCGAGGCGTTGAAGGCGTCATTGAATGACGTGCAAATGATGCTCGACAAAGCGGATTATCTCGGTGCCGAGACGAAAGCGCACGCCATACAGCAAAAGGCGGATGCCGTCTCCCATGAGATCGAAACGGCACTGGCCAAGATCGGCAAAGGCAAAACGGTCGCCAAGCGGAAGTAGCCTCCACGGGTCTGCGATATGAGCCCAAGAGTCCCATCCGTCGCGTCATCATTGCGGTATGTCTGCGCGTTGGCCCTCTGCGGGTCGCTCGCGGGCTGTGTCGAGACCATTCCCCCTGAGATGGTGGAAGCCATCGAATCGCTCGACCGGGACTTACTTCACTTGCGAGCCGCCGAAGTTGCGCCGGGCGAGTATGCGTCGTTCGTTCACCGCTGGGTCACCCTCCGCACTCGTGTCGAAGCGGAAGAGGACACCATCCGTTGGCCGTGGGAACCCAATGACCTCGAAGCAGCGCTTCGTCAGCTACAAGCGGAGGGCGCTCGGACAGTGGCTCGACTGACCGAACAACAGGATGCCGAACGGAGGGCGGCTGCCCGGCAGCTAGCCGAGGTGGAGGGCGGCGCCCAGGCTCTCGCGACGCAGGTTAGCTCGATTGACAGCCGGCTGATTTTGGCCGAAAAGCCGGTGGAAACCGACTTGCTGCTGAAGCAAGCCCGTGCGTTTTATGAGCAGGGGCGGTACGACCAATCGCTCCAGGCCTCTGGGCGAGCCTCTCGCCATCTCGCGGCGCAATCCGCCTTGCTTCAACGGGAATTAGGCCGATATGCCAATCCGGACCGAATCGCGGAATGGCAGCGCATGGCACGGGAAACTATTGAATGGTCGAGGACCCACCACACGGCTGCGATCGTCGTGAGCAAAGCCGAGCGGTCGTTGACTCTCTACCGGAGTGGTCAGAAAGTGCTATCCTACCCCGTCCGGCTCGGCTTTAACGGCATTAAAGAAAAACGATACCAGGGGGACGGCGCGACCCCTGAAGGGCGCTATCGCATAGCCGGAAAGCGAGGGCGAGGGCAAACCCAGTATTACCGCGCCTTGCTTCTCAATTATCCGAATCAGGAAGACCGACGGCAATTTCTCAATGATCGGAAGAAAGGGCGGATTCCCGCCTTCCGTAACATCGGAGGCCAGATCGAGATTCATGGGGTGGACAATGAGTTGATGGCTCAGACCCTGGGGTGCGTGATGCTCGAAAATCCGCAAATGGCAATGTTATTCGACCGGGTTGACAATGGGACCCCCGTGACCATCGTTGGAGCGCTCGTGGAGCACAACTCGGTGGCCCGGGCTCTCGCCAATCTCTCTCCGCGTTCCGACGAAGTGTGATCGGGCCATGAAACGCATCATTGCGGCGCTGGGCGCCGCCTCGCTAGCCCTTCTCCTACTGCTGCTCGCGCGAAGCTTACCGCCAACTGACGCCTCGACCGTGCCGGCCGTCGAACCGGATCAGGCGACGCTTCATACGTTGCAATCCCGGTATCGATCGCTCTCTAAGCAACTCGCTCAACTTATGCCCGGTCAGCCGTACATTGTCGTCGACACGGCCCGCAACCACCTATATATCAAACGCCGCGATCACGTCATGCTGGATGCGCTCGCGTCTACGGGAAGCGGCACCATTCTCGACAAGCCGGGCGACGCGAAGGGCCAGTGGATTTTTGACACTCCGCGTGGAGAGTTCATAGTGCAAACGAAACTCGTGAACCCGGTCTGGGTCAAGCCCGATTGGGCCTTCGTCGAGGAAGGATTGGCGATTCCGAAGACCGCCGCCGACCGCATCGAACCAGGCGTCCTGGGAGAGTATGCGCTTGGCTTTGGAAAAGGCTACTTCATTCACGGCACGTTGTATCCGCGCCTCTTAGGGAAGAACGTCACCCATGGTTGTATCCGGCTCAACGATGACGATCTCAAGAGCGTGTATCGCCTGGCCCGCGTCGGAACGCCGATTATGATTTTCTGACGGATGCTGAGACACCCGGCTCGTTTGGTCCTGCTGGTCGTCCTCCTGCTCCCCCCTATGGCTCCGCCGTCGCCTCGGGCGGCCGAAGGCGACGACATATTTGCCGTCGACATCAATGATCCAGCCGCCCTCCAAGAGGCGAACCGGATTCTGGCAGAGGAGATCAAGCTTGCCGCACGTCCTCAGACGTACGTCATCCTCGATCTTGTCGCCCGGTCGGTCGTGATCAAGGGGCGCGGAGCAGAGCTGCATCGGCTACCGATCGAGCAATGGTCCGCCGTCCATCTCGCCGACGCCTCCTCGACGTTTCGTCTGCAGGCCCGGCCACCCGTTGTTAGGCGCAAGATCGAACCAGCGGCCGGCGAGCAACCACCAGTTTCGCTCGAGGACATGCCGTCCGATTTTACCCTCGCGTTTTCGCCGTCCCTTGTGGTGGTCGTCCATCCGTCCGCCGCTGACGATGTCTGGCGATGGCTGAGGTTTACGGCGCGCGAATGGTGGAGCTGGCTCAAGGATTGGGGCCGGAGATTCATGACCGGCAACGAACCAGCCGCGCAGCCGGTGCTGCGTCTCACCCTCGCCCCTCATCACGCGCAATCGCTGGCATGGACCGTCACTGAAGGCATGCCGTTTATCGTCCGGCGGACGTCTTCACCTCCGTCCTGAGCGGTTTGCGTTTTCGCCCTCCGCTCCCTAATATAGGCACGTCTTCTGTCCGCGTTCCGCCGCCATTTCGGTAAGACGTGGAATCCTGAACCAGCTGCTCCGCCCGCCCGCACACGGCAACTGAAAAGGACCGCTCTCCAACGCGCAGGGATGCGTCGGCGGCGGCCGTTTCTGTGGCGTCGGCAAAGAATGGGGTCCCGATGGCCGTCCTTCCCGAGGTGCATGTCCTCAGCGACGATGTTTCGGTCTGGGCATCCGGCGCGGCGGCTCTCATACTGTCCCTTCAGCAACGGGCGGTTGAAGACAACGGCCGGTTTCTCGTGGCCTTGTCGGGTGGACGGACACCGGAACGGCTGTACCAGCGATTGGCCTCCGATTCTTCGACGACACGACACGAGTGGCGACACACGCGTTTCTTTTTCGGCGACGAACGTTGCGTGCCTCCGGACCATCCGGACAGCAATTACCGTCTCGCCGAACAGGCGCTTTTCAAACCTCTGCATATCGCCGCCGATCAGATTCACCGCATGAAGGGCGAACTCCCCGACCCGGAGGCTGCTGCGAGAGACTATGAGGACTTGCTTCGAGCATCGACGAACGCCGGCTCCTCCGGATGGCCGCAGCTTGATCTCGTGCTGCTGGGCTTGGGAAACGACGGCCATACGGCGTCACTGTTCCCCGGTACTGATGCCTTGCGGGAAACGCGACGATGCGTGACGGTCGGGCATGCGCCTGTAAATCCACGGCTTCGACTCACACTGACCCTAGGTGTGATCAATCACGCGACTGTGGTACTGTTTCTCGCCAACGGCGAAAGCAAGGCCGGCATCATCAAAAGGATTCTTGAGCCGAGTCAGGATGCCGATCGGCAATTACCCGCCGCACTTGTGCGACCGGAACGAGGCCGCGTGATCTGGCTGCTGGATCGTCCTGCCGCCGCGCAATTAACGGGACAGTATAGGGAGGATCGCCCAAGGCTCACATGATTCTCGCTGGAGACATCGGCGGCACGAAGACGCATCTCGCCCTGTACGACTGGACAGGAGAACGCATCGATCCCTTGCGGCAGGAGACCTTCCACAGCGCCGATTACGCCTCGCTGGACGAGATGCTCGCCGAATTTCTTGCCCCTCCGAAACCTCCTGTTGTGATCGAGCAGTTGGAGCAAGCCCAGGCAGAAGATGCCTCATCGACGGCCGTTGCTCATGACGCACCACTCACCCTTGACGCCGCTTGCTTTGGGGTGGCCGGCCCCGTGTTTCAAAACCACTCGCGAACGACAAATCTCCCCTGGGTGGTGGATGGACCGGCACTGTCTAAGCAATTCGATATCAGGCACGTGCGGTTGCTCAATGATTTGGAAGCCATGGCGTATGGCATTTTGCTGCTCCGCCCCGACGAATTGGTGACGCTGAATGCGGGGACGCGGCCGTCACATAAACAGGCGATCGCGCTGATTGCTGCGGGCACGGGACTGGGGGAATCGATCCTCTTTTGGGACGGGACTCTCTATCGGCCCATGCCCACCGAAGGCGGCCATACGGACTTTGCCCCGAACAGCGACCAGGAAATCGACTTGCTGCGCTACGTCCGAAGTCAGTATTTGCATGTCAGCTATGAGCGGGTACTTTCCGGTCCTGGGCTAGTCACCATCTACGAATATCTGCGCGACGCGAAGAAAAACGAACCGACATGGCTGGCAGAAAAGGTCAAGGCCGGCGATCCGGCAGCGGAAATCGCGGAGGCGGGGCTCAAGGGCCAGGCAGAAATCGCCAAGCAAGCCTTGGATCTGTTTGTCTCGATCTATGGAGCAGAAGCCGGGAATTTGGCGCTGAAGGCGATGGCGGTCAACGGTGTCTACCTCGGCGGCGGCATCGCGCCAAAAATGCTGGCAAAACTCAAAGACGGCACCTTCATGAAGGCCTTTACCAACAAAGGACGCTACAAGCGATTGATGAGCCAAATTCCCGTGCATGTCGTGACCAACCAACATACCGCCCTACTCGGAGCAGCGTCGATGGCGTCCCGGCTGTGTCAACCATGAGTACCTCGGATCTTGAGACCTTCAAGCGCGCCGCGGCGCTGGCGGCCGTCGATTACGTGAAGGCGGGAATGGTCGTCGGGCTCGGGACCGGCTCGACGGCCAAGCATCTCGTCATGGCCTTGGGTGAGCAAGTCAGAAAGGGCCTGTTCATACGGGGGGTCTGCACATCGGAGGAGACCGCTGCGCTCGCCGCACAATACGGCATCGTCCTGCTCGATCGCGAGCCCTCCTGGGGGATCGACGTCGCGATCGACGGCGCCGACCAAGTCGATGCCTCGTTCAATCTCATCAAGGGCGGAGGCGGCGCTCTACTCAAAGAAAAAATCGTCGCGGCTTCCGCGAAGCAATTTGTGGTGGTGGTCGATTACACGAAACGAGTGTCCGTGCTGGGAGGCTCTTTCCCGCTGCCTATAGAGGTCGTACGGTTCGGCTGGGGCAGCACCGCGCGCCACATCGAAGCGCTCACCCAAGGCCGGGCCGCCCTCCGGGAGCGCGGCGGCGCTCCATTTTGCACGGAATCGGGCAATCTCATCGTCGACGTCCATCTGGCGGCGATCGACCGGCCCGAAGAGTTGGAAATCGCCCTGAACCGCATTCCGGGCGTCGTCGAGACCGGTTTGTTTGTTGGCAGAACCGACGTCTTGATTGTGGGAACGCCCCATGGACCAGAAACCCACACCGTCAAACGGACATGAGTCGTCGATCGAGAGACGTGAAACGCTTCGCCGGCTCGCTAGGAGCCTGGGCGCACTCCTGTTCGCCGCTCCGCTCATAACACGGCTCCGTCATTTCCTTCCGACGACGGTGCACGCCGCAACAGAAACATTGAAAGGTGAACCGATGAACCCGCTTTCGCCCCACTCCACCGATCCTTATCGACTGCCCCGACATGTGCTTCCGACGAGATATGAACTGCGACTCGAGCCCGATCTGACAGCCGCCTCCTTTCACGGCCGCGTGGCGATTGCGGTGACCGTCGTTGAGCCAACCGAGGTCATTGTCCTCAACGCGCTTGAGTTGGCTATTGAGGACGCGACGCTGGAAGACGCGAATGGCCGCCGGCAGCCGGCTTCCGTCGTCCTCGACGAACCGTTGCAGCGTCTGAGGCTCACCGTCCCTGGCACTCTGGCCCCCGGGCCATGCCGCCTGCACATACGATTTCACGGCACGCTCAACGACAAGCTTCGCGGCTTTTACAGGAGCACGTACAAAGACGAAGAAGGAAAAACGCAGACCATCGCCGCAACGCAATTTGAGGCCACCGATGCACGGCGGGCCTTCCCCTGTTGGGATGAACCAGATTTCAAAGCGGTGTTCTCGACGATGCTCGTGATCGATCCGAACTTGACCGCGATCTCGAATACGGCCGTCCTCTCCGAGACCTCCGAGGGGGCCAAGAAAGTTGTGCGGTTCGCCGATACGATCAAGATGTCCACCTATCTGGTCGCCTTCGTCGTCGGCCGCATGGAGGCCAGTACTCCGACATCCGTCGGCAAGACGGCGATCCGAGTGTGGACCGTGCCCGGCAAAAGGCACCTCACCGGATTCGGTCAGGACATTGCAGCCGCTTCTCTGCAGTTTTTCGAAGGCTACTACGGCATTCCCTATCCCGGCGACAAGCTGGATTTGCTTGCCATTCCTGACTTCGCCTCGGGCGCCATGGAGAATCTCGGCGCGATTACGTTCCGAGAAACCGCCCTGCTCATCGACCCGCGCGCCGGCACGCATGGCGAATTGGAGCGGGTGGCCGATGTCGTGGCGCATGAAAACGCGCACATGTGGTTCGGCGATCTCGTGACCATGTCGTGGTGGAACGGATTGTGGCTGAACGAGGCGTTCGCCACGTTCATGGAAATGCTGGCGGTCGACAATTGGAAGCCGGAATGGAAGCGATGGGATACGTTCGGCGTGTCGCGCGCAGCAGCCTTGTCGGTCGATGGTTTGCACAGCACGCGTCCCATCGAATATCCCGTGAAGGCGCCCAAGGATGCCGAAGCCATGTTCGACGTTCTCACATATGAAAAGGGCGCCTCCGTCCTCCGTATGCTCGAGCAGCATATCGGTCCCACGGTATTCCGCGACGGCGTTCGGGATTATCTTCGGATGCATGCCTATGGCAACGCCGACACGAAGGACCTCTGGATCTCCCTCGGCAAGGCCGCCAGACAGGCGGTGCCGGAATTGATGGACGGCTGGATCTTTCAGCCGGGGTATCCATTGGTGACCGCGGAGCTTACCGAACGATCGGAAGTCGTTTTGACCCAGCAGCGTTTCACCTACCTCTCCGACCCTGCACCAGGACTGTGGCGGGTGCCTATTACGCTCCGCGTTCACACGGGAGAAAAAACCGACACCCGGCGTTTGCTGCTCTCAGGGGCTCAAGAGCGAGTGGCCTGTCCGCCGGACACACGCTTCGTGGTGGTCAACGAAAACGGCCACGGCTTTTACCGCGTGCAGTACGGACCATTGCTCCTCGAACGGCTGCTCGGTGCGGGATTGGACAAGCTTGTCCCCATCGAACGATTCAATCTGATCAATGACGCGTGGGCGTCCACGGTCGCCGGCTTGATGCCGTTGACGGCGTATCTGGACCTGACCGGACGGTTCATCGGCGAGCGGGACAAGAATGTGTGGGCTGTGTTGATCGACTCGTTTGGCTTCCTCAACCGGATCATCGACGCGGCTCACCGCCCTCTGCTCGAGGCTTTCGTGCGGTCGAGGATCGGTCCTGCCGCGAAAGCAGTGGGTTGGTCGGCACAGGCGGGGGAAAACGATTTGACCCGGCAGCTGAGAAGCGAACTGATCGGCGCACTCGGGCGCCTCGGCAACGATCATGCGACCCAGACCCACGCCGCAGAACTGTACGCCGCTTCCCGCAAGGACCCGGCGGCGGTCGATCCGAATCTGTTTCCGGCGCTGGTGTCGATCCTCGCCTTCACCGGCGACGCCGCCCGATATGACGAATTCGCCGCACGATTCAAATCGGCCGCCACGCCGCAAGAAGAGCGCCGATATCTCTTTTCACTGGCGATGTTCCGGCAGTCGTCGCTTCTCGAGCGGACATTGGCGAAGACGCTCGACGGTGAGATCCGGACGCAGGATGCTCCGTTCATGGTCAGTGCGGTGATGAGCAACGTGTATGGCCGCGAACTAGGCTGGCGCTTCATGAAAAGCAACTGGGATGTGTTGGACCGGCGGTTTCCGAAGCAGGGACTGCGGCGCATGTGCGGCGGCATCACCGCATTGGCGAAGCCCGACCTTGAACGGGACGTCCGCGAGTTCTTCGAAGCCCGCAAGATCGACCTTGGCGGCAAAACGTTGGAGCAGTACCTCGAACAGCTTCGGATCGGCGTCTCTTTTGGAGAACGTTTTGGGCGGAGCCTGACGGAATATTTACAGAAGCACGGGTAAGAACCGTTCGATTCAGCGAGATGTAATTTCAGGATTGAGTGAAAGAACTTCTCATAGTAGTCTGATAGCATGTCTTGGTCGGTGTCACCTATCGTTCTATTCTTGTTTCTCCTCCTGCTCGGCGCCTGTAGCGGCGACAACGGCGGTGGTGGCGCCGGCACGGTTCCTCCCCCGGGAATCTCCAATAGTCTGACGCTGCAGCCTGTGGCGACTTCGACGGTGTTCTCCTCGCCGGTATTCCTCACCGCGCCTACAGGGATTCAGAACGAGAACCGCCTGTTTATCGTTGAACAGGGAGGGGTCATTCGGATCGTGGATTCCTTGAGTGGCTCTTTCGTCAGTACGTTTCTCGACGTGAGCGCGCGTGTGCTCAGCGGCGGCGAACGCGGCCTGCTCGGGATGGCCTTCGACCCTGACTATACGACGAACGGTTTCTTTTATCTCTATTACACAGCACGAGCAAACGGCACCATTGCCGATGGCGACATCGTGATCGCCAGGTACCAAGCGAATCCGCCGAGTGCGAACGTCGCGGGCTCGACTGAAACCGTGCTCAAGACCATCCCTCATTCACAGTTTTCCAATCACAACGGCGGAATGCTCGCGTTTGGGCCGGATCGCTGTCTTTATGCTGGAACCGGAGACGGCGGATCAGAAGGCGATCCGCAGAACAACGCCCAAACGAAAACCGCACTCTTGGGGAAGATCTTGCGACTCAACCCCCTGACGGGAAATCCCTGCGCTTTCGTCACCAGCAATCCCTTTGTGCTTCCAGGCGGAGCGCCGGAAGTATGGAGCTATGGCCTGCGCAATCCCTATCGTTTCTCCTTCGATCGAACCACCGGCGATCTTTATATCGGCGACGTGGGACAGAGCAAACGTGAAGAAGTCGATGCCGTGCAAGCTCCCAGCGCAGGCCGAGACATCAACTTCGGCTGGCGTATCATGGAAGGCACTCTCTGCTTCAATCCACCGAGCGGCTGCAATCAGGCCGGGCTTACGCTTCCGATTAAGGATTACACCCACGATGATAACGCCTGCTCCATCATCGGGGGATATGTGTATCGCGGGACAAAAGCTCCCGCCGCGGCCGGCACCTACTTTTACGGTGACCACTGCGCTGGATTCGTCAGGAGCCTTCAGATGCAAAACGGGAAGCTTGGTACCGAGAATAGCTGGCCGCTGCTCAGCCCTCCGGCCGGGCAGCAGATCACGAGCTTCGGCGAGGACGCGCAGGGTGAGCTCTACATTGTGACGCAGCCGAGCGGGCTGTTTCGCGTCATCGCCAACTGAAAACGGCACGCTCACGCTCAAGACGACGATTTCAGCAGCCTATTCATGTCGCAGGATCGTCAGCGGTCTCTGACCAAGAATCCGAAACGTGCTTATCAACCCCACCGATAACGTGAGCAGCACGGTGCAGCCGACTCCCGTCAGCAGGACCGGCAGATGCAGGCGCCACGTCAAGTCAAACACCTGAGTCAGCACCACCCATGACAGGGCGCTCGACAATCCGACCGCCAGAACACCTCCGATGAAGCCCAACAGGGCATACTCCGCGGCAAACGTCCTTGCGATCAGACCACGCGTGGCCCCGACCGCCTTCAGAATCACCGATTCATAGAGCCGCCGGTATCTCGTCGCCGCCAGCGCGGCCGCCATCACAAGGCCGCCGGTCACAAGACAGAACAGCGCGACCGCGCGAATGGCCAATGCGAGCCGATCCAACACGCTCGCAAAGTTGCGGAGCACGTCCCCGACATGAATCGCGCTGACGTTCGGGAAAGCGGCGACGACTGCCTGCTGCAGAGGAATCTCGCGGTCCGCATCAACGCGAATCGTCCCAACGTAGGTCACGGGCGCCCCGTCCAGGGATCCCGGTGACAAGATCATATAAAAGTTCGTCGAGAAGTTGCTCCAGTCCACTTTGCGCACGCTTGAGACCTCCGCCCTGATCGTCGCCCCCTGGATGTCGAGGTCAATGTGAGATCCCACGTCCACTCCCAATGAACGTGCGGCCTCATCTTCGATCGAAACCTGCGGCGCCGGGAAACGCTGTCCCGCCTGCCACCAGGCGCCCCGTATGACCTCATTCCCCTTCGGAAGTTGATCACCAAATGTCAGCACGTACTCACGCGACAAGTACCACTGTCTGCGCCGCTCTTCCTTGCTCTCGTCACGCCGTTCTTCCTGGTCGCGTTCTTCCTCGATCGTGATCTCGTCGCCGTTCACGGCATGGAGCCGGGAACGGACAAGCGGAGTCAGCTCGGGGGAGCGACCGGCAGTCTGCCCGGCGACTAATTCGGTAAAGTCCTTGGTTTGATCCGGTTGAATGTCGATAAAGAAGAACGTCGGAGCATCAACAGGACGGCTCTCACCGACCTGGCGAAGCAGGGCCTGCTCAACCAGCGACACCGTCACGATCACCATGACGCTGACGCCGATCGCCACGAGGATCCCCCCAGTGTGTCCCCCCGGCCGCAGCACATTCCCGACCGCATAGCGCAAGGTGAGTGAAGCCGGCTTAGGCATGAGACGCAATCCACTCACGAGCAGCCGTGAGCATCCGAGCAAAGTGAGAACGGCGACGACGACGCCTCCGACGTACCATGCCCCGATCCGCCATGAGCCGGCCTGCCACATCGACAGCCCTGCCAGGCCGCATAAGAGGGCGCCGCCGGTGATCAGACTGAAGCGGTCGCCCATCCAGACCTTGACGCTCCAAGAAGACGGCGGTCCGCCTGAAACCGGATCGACCTCCCGTCGAAAAATCGCCGCGGGGGAGACGTCTCGGATTCGCAACAACGGCCAGAGTGCGAAGAGCAGCGTCGTGAGAAGACCTAAGGCGACACCTTTGAACAGCGGTCCTATGGAGACCGCCGACAGGTCGGTCGTCGCGCCGACCTGGTCGAGGAGTCCCTTGACGAACCCTCCGGCCAGCAACGGAGGAAGCACCTGCTGGAACACGATGCCCAACAGCATGCCGGCCAAGCTCCCGATCACTCCGAGCCCGGCCGCTTGCAGCACGTACGCCCCAATCAATACAGAGCTATCGGCGCCGAGAGTTTTCAGGATGGCGATGGTCTTCACTTTTTCACGCATGAAGGCATGGATCGACATGGCCACCCCCAGGCCGCCGATAAAGAGTGCCGTCAATCCGATGAGACCGAGATATCGAGACAACTGATCGAGAAACTGCTTGAGTTGCGGCTGGGCATCTCGATAGCTCGAAACGCGGACGTGATCGGCCGCCAAACGGCCTCGAAGTTCGCCCCGCACAGACTCGAGCGGCAGGCCGGAAGGCAGCTTGAGCAGTTCCCGTTCCCGAACGCGGCTTCCCGGCTGTACCAGCGCCGAGGCTTTGAGACCGGCGTCAGAGACGATCACACGGGGGCCGAGGCTGAACGCGTTCGCCATCCGGTCCGGCTCGATGCGCACGAGGCCCGTGATCAGAAACTCCGCCGTGCCGATTTTCAACCGATCGCCGACGGCCAATCCCATGCGTAAAAGCAGCGCTTCCTGGACGACAGCTCCATGACAAGGAGCGCCACCGCACCGCCTTGGGTCGGGATGCAGGAGATCGTCCAACCGTGCCGACGGCTCGAGCGTCAAGACGCCATAGAGCGGATACCCGGCGTCGACCGCTTTCAGTTCCACAAGCTGCGTCGCTTGCCCGGGCCTAGTCGCCGCCGTCAGGCGAGCCGCCATTGCCACGAGTTCACTGACGTGCGTTCGTATGATCCCACGCTCGTTAAGCGTCTCGAGGGCGGCACGGCTGTCGGCGTTCAACAGATGCGAAGAGCGAATCTCCAGATCGCCGCCCAGCAGTCCTTTCGCTTGCCTGGACACCGCCCGTTCCACATGGGCGGCAAAGAGCGATACGCCAACCAGCGCACTGACGCCGATGGCGATGCATACGAAGAAATACAAGAAGTGGCGCCATGTCCCTCGTGTTTCACGCCAGGCCATGGCGAGCATGAACCGCCTCACCGTGAAGACTCACCTTGACCCGCAGGCCTTGAAAAGATGTCGTCGGATTCGATGCGTCCATCACGAAGCGCGATGACGCGATGCATCAATGTCGCCACGGCGGGATCATGCGTCACGAGGACCAACGTGGTCCCGTAGTCGCGATGGAGCGCCAGGATCAGATCCATGATGTGACGGCCCGTGTGCGAATCCAGATTGCCGGTGGGCTCATCGGCGAGCAGGATCGGCGGCCGGCATGCGAACGCTCTGGCCACAGCCACCCGTTGCTGCTCGCCTCCGGACAGCTGCACCGGGTAGTGGTCGATGCGATGACCCAAACCGACGGTTTCCAATAATTCGATCGCCTGGCCCCGTGCCGCCCCGTTCCCGGCCAACTCGAGCGGCACCAGCACATTCTCCACTGCCGTCAATGTCGGGATGAGGTGGAACGATTGGAAGATATATCCGATCTTGGCACGCCGGAATCCGGCCATGCGACTTTCGGACAAGGAGGTAATCTCGATCCCGTCCAGCATGATCGAGCCTGCCGTCGGCCTGTCGAGGCCGGCCATCAATCCCAACAACGTGGATTTTCCGCTCCCCGATGGGCCCGTGACGGCTACCGTTTGCTTTGAAGGAATTTCCAGCGTGACATCGTCGAGAATCGTCACCGGCCGCCCGCCGGCACTGAGACGCATGGACAAATGTTGAACGGTGATCATGGATGCTCCTGCACACATCAGTTGAGGACCAGATGATATTATACTGAAGTCCCATGCCAGTCCGAGCACTCCTCAAGCCATACGCCCGACGACTCCTGCCGGTGCTGCTGCTTACCGGCGGCCTGGCCGGTCTGTGTCCCCCAACTTACGCCGACGACGAGCGTCCACGCATCGTGGCCTTTGGAGACAGTCTGACCGCCGGATTAGGCGTCGGCATTGAAGACGCGTACCCAGCGAGATTACAGCGGCGATTGGACGAACAGAGCGTGCGGTATCGCGTCATCAATGCCGGAGTGAGCGGAGACACGACAGCGGGAGGATTGCGGCGGGTCGATTGGGTACTCAAAAGCCGCCCGGCAATCGTGATACTCGAACTGGGCGCGAATGACGGGCTGCGCGGACTCAATCTGGAGGACACGAAGAGGAACCTCGAGCGTATCATTCAACGGTGCCAGCAGGCATCCGCGACGGTGGTTCTCGCCGGCATGAAGCTCCCTCCAAATTACGGAGCGGACTATACGAAGGGCTTTGAGGCGATGTACCCGGCGCTCGCCAAGCAGTACCGTTTGATGCTCATTCCCTTCTTTTTGGATGGTGTCGCAGGAAGGCCGTCACTCAACCAAACTGACGGCATACATCCCACGAGAGAAGGCCACCGCATCATTGCGGACAAGGTGCTGGAAACGGTCAAGCCCTTGCTGAACGGGCGGAAATGACACGAGCGGATGCTATCGGGAGGCCGGAAAGGACGATCCCCCAGCCGAGCGATGCGCTGGGGGACACTCAAGAACCCTGGTGTGACTCAGTTTTTCTTGAAAAACGTGTCGTAGACGCCGTACGCAAGCACAATTCCGATCAGCGCGTAGTACATGCTGCTGATGCCGCTATAGTCGGGAGCTCCTTCACCTTTAGGCGCATTGGCGAACGCAGAGGTAGCGCCGAGGATCAGCGTCCCCATCACTGCACTGATTTGCCCAAACATCCTGTTCATGTGACACCCTCCTCGAATTGGTAAAGAAAACCGAGGCCGCATTGTACTGAAATCGCTGGATTCGACGCAAGGGGATTGACTAGGGTGCGATGAGTGTTTGCGGCAAGCTCAGCTTGCAGGGCCCGATTTCGTGATGGTTTTGAGGGCGGTGGCGACTTCCCTGAACGAAGTAGCGAGCTTATCGAGCTGTGTGCCTTTGTTGATGAGCTCACCGGCAATGGTCTTGATCTGGCTATCATACCCGCCGACTTCGGAGGCGATCTCAGCCACTTTCGTAAACATGTCTTGATATGACGCCATTTCCTGCTGAATGTGGTGCAATTGCGCCTGAGCGGCTTTGACTTCAGTCATCGACGCCTGGAGCTGTTGCGTCATTCGTTGCACATAGGCGTCGCGTTCCCGTTGTTCCGACTCAAGTGTGACCTGGATTTCTTCGCTCTCACGACGGCGCTCATCCAGGTTGCGGATGATTTGGGTCCAGGCCGCAACGTCTCCCGTCAATCTGGACGCATCGGGGAGCGAAAGTCCTTTCTCCAAGGCCTTCACCGCCGGCTGGAACCACTCGATGAACGCCAGCACCTCGCTCAACTTCAGGTCCGAAAAACTCGATAGGACCGGAGCTTTGCCATTGGAGGATTCGGCGGTGACCCCTGGTGCCGGTCGGGGTTTTTTTTGTCGAGGTTGAACCCATCGGTGGTACTCCAACAGCACGGCAATACAATGCCGGCACATCGGTTCTTCGGGGAGGGAACAGCTGCACTTTGAGACTAGATGACCGTCTTTCAATCGGATCGTCTGCTCGTAGAGGCCGGAATTACCGATGACCGCCGACGAGATATGCGCTTCGTCGGCTTCGACGATGCGGACACGATTTTCGGAGAGGTATTGGGTCCCTAAATGGAAGGCATTCCGGTCGACAACCCCTTGGATCATCGGGGGATCGAGGAGGCTTAAGCGCTCCGCTGAACATGGGATCTTGTTTCTCATACGACCTTAGCGCACCGCGCAATGGTGGAGATCGTTCTAGGGATCTCATTAATTTTGTCATCCTAGTGTGGAACGAGGGGTAGAAACTGTCAAGAAGAGCGTGGATCTTGACGCGTCTGTCGTCACCCGCACCGGCGAGGCATCCCGCCGGGACCGACGGGCGTGAGCCACACATAATCGGCGATCTTGTCCTTGAGCATGTCGCGAAGATCGTTCCGCCGCCCCTGCTCATACGACGTCATGTAGATGCTGGTTTGTCGGATGCCTCCTGGCATCCGGCGGGCGACGCGGCGCGGCACGGGCAGGTTGTATTGAATATGGCCTCCGCCTGTGTAACTCACGACAGGACCGGCTGATGGGTCGTGCAAGCCACGCAGGGACTCGACCGCGGCCACGATCGTCTTTGCCATGCCTTCATCCCGCACCATCGACGCCTCGTACATGGTTCGATACATGTCATCCGATCCTCCGCCATGACAGGCTCTCAGTTGTTCAACAAGTCTTTGACGGTAGTCAGGGTCATCGACGATTGTCTCGTCCTGCATATTCCAGCGCGTCCACTCATCTTCCCGGCGGGCTTGTTCGAGCCCCTTTTTTGCCACAAGTCGCACCAGCGGCTTCGGAGGATTCAAGGCGACGACGCGCAAATGTCTTGTTTTCGCGAAGGCCACCAGCGGTTCGTACGTTTCAAACGGGCCTCCCCAGTTCTGGGTCCAGCCGGCCTGACTGACAAAATCCTGCCGGCTCATCTCGTCGCCTTGCACATAGCCGTCGAGCAGCGGCTGACTTTCCCATCCGAACATCTCCATCGCAACGGTTGGTCGACGACCGGCTCGGGCAAGGCCGCTTAACAGCGATATCGCCGCGTCGATATGAAGCCGATTATGATGCTCCTCTCCGAGATAAATGACCTCCTGCTCCTGTAAGCGGCCCACGAGCTCTTCCAAGGAAATCGGTTGGTTGGCCGCCGTCTCGATGATCTGCGGCGCGTCGAGACCGGCCCCAGACGAAGTGCGTGGGTGCGACTCAGCAGATGGTTCTCTCGCGGCACAGCCGGCAAAGACCAGGCATGCGACAATGAACCATCCGGCGCGCGCATACCGGCGGGACCTGATGGCGCACACGTGCATACCGTTGTCCTAACACACACCGGTAGGGTCGGCAACCCAACCAACCTTGACCGTACGGTGATGGGCCGGTATGCTCCCCCTTTGACCACCCCCTCATGCCTTGATGACCGCCGACGAGCAGCTGGTTGCCGATTTTCGCGCTCAGCTCACCAAGAGCTTGCAGCAAAAAGACAAGGCGTGGGAGAACTCGCGCCGCCTCGTTGACTCGTCGCGCTTCGCCGACACCTTAACGCGCCTGCTTGAACGCGTCCGTGCAGCCGGCCTTCCGCCGACAGTCGAGGACTCACTGGTTGAAGCGTTACACCGCGGCAGCGCCCAACGTGCTCAAGACTTGTCGGGACCAAGACTCAAGACAATCACCGGATTGCCCCCGAGCAAGGCGCTTAGGGCGTTATGCGTCTACTTCGAAATAGCCGAATCGTCGGCCTTCCGCTGGCCCATTCCCTCGCTCGACAGCCAGAGCGTGTCTGACTTTGTTAGAAGTCACACGACGCCCTTCGATCTGTTGTTGACCGCCGATGTCCCGTCGTTGCTGGATCTGGGATCCGGCGACCTTTCGTTTGCTGCCGAACTGGCGGACCAGTACGGACCGAGGATTCGGGACCAGAACCGACGGCTGATCCTGCATGGCGTGGACCGCTTGGACCCGGGATCAAAATTGGGCGGCCCCCTGCACGCCCCGACGGATGTGGTTCAAACGCTTCGTACACGATCGGACCTGTCGTTTAGCTTCCTTCCTGATCAGGATATGTTCGAATTCGACAGGTTGGCGGACGCGGGCAGGCTCGCCGGCCGTTATGCCGTCACCACATGCTGGGCTCCGGCAACGCCCACGTTTGCCTATGAACCGACGCGCCTGTCACCGGAAGTCATCCTCGAGCAGTTGCGGGAGACCAAAGGAGCCTTTCGCCGAACGCGATACGAAGGCGAACCGGCGCTCGAGGTGCAGCATCGAGATCGAACGTTGCTGTTCCCTCCGTGGAAGTTCGACATAAGGGGGCCTCTGGCGCTTCTCGATCTGATGGCACGTTCGAGCCGGCTGGGCGTGCTGGGAGCCGTCGACAGTCAGGTGTTCTGGGAATTGCTGTCGCAGCTCCTTGAAGACGAATGCTTCAGGCCGAAAGATCAGCCCTTTACTTCCAGGAACCTCGCCGCAATCTTTGGCGACGTGTACGAACGGCTCACGGCGATTTCCATCGGAGAAACGCTCGAGTTGTCCAGCTGCGCGACCCTGCGCGCAAGCCTGCCTCGGGTCCTGTCCGGCAGGCCGCTCGAAGAGGCGTACAGCTTCCGTTCCATCTTGATTCGCCGTGGAGCCGTCTTTCCAGGCACGCCCGCGAGCAGCACCGCAAGACGCTTCCGCGACATGGTCGAGGAAACGCCTCCCTGGATGGTCATCGTCGTTCCGGAGCGTTGACGCTGTCGGCATGTCGGAAACGGCCGAAAAATTGACCGTCAACCGACCCTTTGCTAGACTTCATCAGTGTCGCTGCGCCGACCATTTTCTAGCCACCAGAGCCGATAATCCCCGATGAACGTAGCGCGCCCGTTTCAAGCGATCCAGGACAATATTGCCCGTGTCATCAAGGGAAAAGCTCACGTCATTGAGATGGCCGTGGTGTGTCTCCTCGCCAGAGGACACTTATTGCTCGAGGACGTCCCCGGCGTCGGCAAAACGACCCTTGCCCATAGTCTCGCCCGCTCGCTCGACTGCTCGTTCAAGCGCATCCAGTTCACGAGCGATCTCTTGCCGTCTGATATCGTCGGTGTCTCCATCTTCAACCGCCAGCAACAGGCTTTTGAATTTGTGCCCGGACCCATTTTCGCCAACGTCGTGCTCGCGGATGAAATCAACCGGACGACGCCTAAAACCCAAAGCAGCCTGTTGGAGGCCATGAGCGAGGCCCAGATTTCAGTGGATAATCAGACCCATCCGCTGAAGCAGCCGTTTATGGTCATCGCCACGCAAAATCCCGCAGAGTACCACGGCACCTTTCCGCTCCCCGAATCTCAACTCGACCGCTTTCTGATGCGGCTGCGTATCGGGTATCCGTCGATGGAGGAAGAGCGCAAGGTGCTGAGTCGCCCGTATGCGCTGCATCCGGCGGATATTTTGGCCCCGGTGCTCTCGACGCAGGACGTGTTGGAGCTGCAGCGGCGGATCGAGCATGTCCACATCGACGGCAGCGTGAGTGAATATCTGTTGGCCATCGTTCAAGCCACCAGGCAAAGCGAGCTGCTGTCCCTCGGAGTGAGCACCAGAGGCGCGCTCGCGCTGAACAACGCGGCCAAAGCCCTGGCCTTGGTCCGTGAGCGGGATTTCTGCCTTCCAGACGACATCAAAGAACTCGCGCCGATCGTCCTGTCTCACCGCGTGATGCTGAGTCGCGCACAAGGAATGCGCATGCAGAGTTTCGAGCAAGCCGAGCGGATCATTCTGGACATCGTCGACACGATACCCGTGCCGGTGTGAGGCCAGGGCATGGCCAGATCCGCAATTGACGCCTTCCGCCCGTTCTACGCCCGCCTGCTGTCTCGAGTGCGTTATCTCGCCATTCGCCGGTCGCTGAGACTGACGTCCGAGGGCGTCCGCTTTCTGCTCTTTACGATCGGCATTGGTGTCGCCGCCGTCAACACGGGAAACAATCTGTTCTATCTGCTGCTGGCGATGATGCTGAGCCTGATCGTGGTCTCAGGGCTGCTGTCGGAGCAGTGTGTCCGCCGGCTCAATTTTCACCGGCACGTGCCCGACCTCATCATGGCCAACGAGCCGACGATGGTCACGCTCTCGCTCACAAATCGCAGCCGATGGCTGCCGAGTTTTTCGATCCGCCTCTTGGACGTGGCGCATGGTCAGGATCTCGACAGGGGGTTGTTCGTCGATCATGTGCCGGCCCAGCGATCGACGCTGCTCTCCTATCCGATTCTGGCCGCAACCCGAGGACGACTCCGGCTGGAAGGGATCAGAGCCGAGACCCTGTTTCCCTTCGGATTGTTTCTCAAGCGCGCTCTCTACGAGGTGCCCGTCGAGATTCCGGTGAGTCCTCCAATCAGGCCGCTTTCTCTGCGATTTGTGGACGAACTGGTCAGCGAAGGGCAGGGGCTGTCGCTTCCGCGGCGCGGGCATGGGACGCAGTTATACAATTTACGTGTGTATCGACCTGGCGATGATTCGCGTGCGATCCACTGGATGACGACGGCGCGCACGTCGAACCTGATCGTCCGGGAAACGGAAGCCGAAGATCAGCGGCGCATTACGATTGTGCTTTCGACGGTCGCACCCGACGATGACGAAGCGCTGTTCGAACGAAGCGTCACTTTGGTCGCCTCCCTGCTCTGGCAGCTCTCGCAAAAATCCTATCCGTTGCGTCTCATCGTGGATGCGGAGGATTCCGGACTTGGGTCCGGTTCAGACCACCTGCTGATGATGCTTCGGCTACTGGCCCTCTGCGAACGCCGGCCGCCTCGATTCGTCCAGAAAGAGGCCGTAAATCCGTCGATCGCTCTTGGGCAGGACGCCGAACGGGGCTATACGGTCCTGGTCGTGCCCTGGTCCGAATCCAATGATACGAGACCCATCACTGCAGACCGGATCTTGAGCGGCACACAGATCGAGGCCTTGACCCATGGCTTTTGAACAGGCGCTCAGAGGCAGCGCAGTCTTGTTGGCAGCAACGGGATTTATCGGCCTTCTGCTGGCTCGAAGCATTCCCGCCATGCTGGCGGCGGTGACGCTGGCGGTCTTAATCTATGCGGTGCTGCAGCTCGTCGGCCGTCCGTCCGGGCGCCGCATCGCGCCGCCCGCTTCACCCCTGCTTTGGAATTCGCTGTTGATCGGCGCCTTCCTCCTGTTTGTTCTGGATCTCATGGCGATCTCCAAGGATCTGCTCCCTGCCGGTATCCACTTTCTTGCAATCCTTCTCAATGTGAAGCTCCTGACGCTGCAGGACCGCAGAGACTATCGCCATATATTTGCCATTTCTCTCATGGCCGTCGTCGCCGCGGCTGCCCTGACGACGGACCTTTGGTACGTATGGATCTTCCTGTTCTACCTGTTGGCCGCCATCTGGAGCTTACTGCTCTATCATTTGACCGCCAGGACTGCGTCGCCAATCACGACCCTTTCCGCTGGCGCTCCAGCGAACGCTCCGCAGACCGTCGCAGGAATAACGCGAACATTCTTCTGGTTGACCAATGGGATCGCCGTCTTCACGTTTGCTTTGACCCTCATCATCTTTTTTCTGCTTCCGCGGATCAGCGTCGGCTTCATGCACAAACCGAGAGGCGAAGGTTTGAGGACGACGGGATTTTCCGAACGAGTCGATCTCGGCATGATCGGCTCCGTCAAAGAGGATCCGCAAATCGTCATGCGCGTTGAGCTGCCGGACCAACCGACTGCCGGCAGAGAGCGTCTCTATCTTCGAGGAATGGCGTTCAACTATTACAACGGCCGATCGTGGAGTTCGAGCAGCCGTCAGAGGCGAAATCTTGGAGTCAATGATGACGGCACCTTCGTCGTCCGCTCAGGCGCTCAAGGCAGACAGGCCGCTCTGTCCGAGCCGTTGCGGCAAGACATTCTGCTGGAGCCGCTTGACACGTCGGTGTTGTTTGCCGCGCCTTTTGCCGAATCCGTCAGCGGCGAATTCATGAACGTACAGCTTGACGGCATGACCGGTCTTCATCTGCCGTATGCTTCCGCCTCTCGCATTCGGTATTCGGTCCTGTCGCGCGAACACAGGCTGTTGCCGCCCGACCAAACGTCGCTGCTCGAGTATGCCGCCGCCATCCGCGAGCGATATCTGCAGCTGCCTTCGGGTAGCGATCGGTTAGGCGAATTGGCGCGACGTGTGACGGATCCGGTCAGTTCCACGTATGAAAAGACTGCCGCCGTGCTGACCCACCTATTGTCCAACTACACCTACAGCCTTGAGGCGGACGCACGCGGTTCGGATCATCCGATAGACGAGTTTCTATTCACTCGAAAAACCGGCTATTGCGAACATTACGCGACGGCCATGGTGCTGATGCTGCGAAGCGTCGGGATACCGGCCAGGCTTGTGACGGGCTTCCTGGCGACCGAATGGAACGAGTTCGGTAACTACTACACGGTCCGGCAGCGGGATGCCCATGCGTGGGTGGAAGTCTATTATCCGCAATCCGGGTGGGTGACGATGGATCCGACCCCCTCGAATCCGGCTGCCTTCACTCCGTCGTTCTGGATGGGATTCCAACGGCTGGCCGAATCGATGCGTCTCCACTGGGATCGCCTGTTCATCCGGTACAGCGGCCGCGATCAACTGGCAATCATCTCGAGTCTACGGGATGGGGGTGATTCGGCTCGTGACGCGGTTAGTCACTGGACGTCGGCGCTTACCGCGGCACTCACTCGCCTTGTCCCCACCTGGGCGGAGGGGACACAGACGCTTCATCGGAGCATCGTGTGGACGTTGATGTTGGTCTTTCTCGTCGGCGTCACCGGTCTGATTTTCTTCCTGTCGCAGCGATGGCTGAACGGATATGCGGGCGATCGCCCCACGGCAAAAACGCAGCAGCAGATCGTGCACGTCTACAAGAAGATGCTGGAGTTGGCGGCGCGGCGCGGCATACGGGTCACACCGTCGACGACACCGACTGAAGTGACGCGGCTTGTGAGCCAGCGATGGGAAGCCGCTGAAACGGCCGTGTGCAGACTGACGACGATGTACTGCCGGGCGCGGTTCGGCGTCCGCTCGCCGTCAAGCGAGGAACTCCGGCAAGCTGCCGAAGACATCGGATTGCTCAAACGGCTCGTGTCTTCCTGAGTCACTGCCCGCCGCCCTCCAGGATTCGAATCCCTATCGAGAGCGTATAGTTATCGACTCGCTCTCCGTCAGATCAACTGCTGCTTCTTCCCAACACTGGGAGGATTTTCTCCGGCGGCAAGGAAGAGCACTTCGCCGCAGAGCCGTCGGCACAAGCACGCTAGGCTTGGAGCCGGAAAAGGGATTTGAACCACTCTCCCTCGTCGGCCAGCCCTGAAGACTGCTTCGCCGCCTCTTGCAAAGGCGGCCAAGGCCCCCTCGCAGACTCCCCACGAAGGGGGCGTACCCCCTTCAAAACCCCGTCGCGGGTTCAAATCTCACAGAGAAATTTTTCGGGAAAAAAGTTTGGAGCGGGAAAAGGGATTTGAACCCTCGACCCTCGCCTTGGCAAGGCGATGCTCTACCACTGAGCTATTCCCGCTCGAATGGAACCTTCAGGAAGGAGGTCGGATTCTACTCACGTGTCCGGAACGTGTCAAGCAAAGCAGGCGGACGAACGGGAGCTCTGGAGCGTTACATCCTCGACGCCGTGCTACGAAACAGTAACGTGATGTCTTTTTGCATAAGTTACTGATTCCGCTCTCACTTTCTTCAGATTCGGCACCTTCAGCTGATTGCGCGATACAGCAGGTACCCAACGCGTAACCTGACGGGACACCTCGTCCGAGCCAAAGGACCATACTTCTACAATAATTTCCATCACTTATGAGGTTCCATACAGGTTCGGTGCGGTAGTCATTTTGGTTCATATCTTGCCAATCCTATTGGCCCATGCTGCCGAAAAATTCTCGAAAATCCGTCTTGCAGCCGCAGTCTCAGGGTGGTCGCTTGCTCGTTTTCGGAGAACGCCCTGCAGCAGCTCTTGAGGAAGGGAGGTGGGAACCGTCCGTTGTGCGTAGTGTGAGGAACGTGGGCTCTCTGAGAGCCTCAACTTAGGAGGTGTCACCAATGTTTCTGTCACGCAGACAGTTTTTAAAAGTCACGGCAGGCACGGTTGCCGCGGTCGCGGTAGCCGATAAAGTCCTGGCGTTGACGGCTCTGCAGCCGGTCATCGAGGTGGGCAACCCCCTCGGCGAATATCCGGACCGGTCGTGGGAGCGGGTCTATCACGACCAGTACCGATATGATTCGTCTTTTACGTGGTGTTGTTCACCCAACGACACGCACGGCTGCCGCGTGCGGGCCTTCGTCCGCAACGGCGTCGTCATGCGCGTCGAGCAGAATTACGATCACCAGACGTATGAAGACCTCTACGGCAACCGCGGCACGTTCGCGCACAATCCGCGCATGTGCTTGAAGGGGTTCACCTTCCATCGCCGCGTGTACGGCCCCTACCGTTTGAAGGGTCC